>DAIRCT010000075.1:0-15825 GCA_036796535.1 Ignavibacteriaceae bacterium | reverse complement strand
ATAAACAAAAGTGTTTAATAAAAATAAACACGATAGGAAATCTTTAAATAAAAATAATTATCCGCCTACGTTAAAAACTTCGGCGGACAAGCTGGTGTTGTGTTTTTCCCGAAGGGATGCCTTTGGCAAACATAACACTGCGATAGTGTTACAAATAAATTTGGAGACTTTATGAGAAAATATGTTTCATTTTTACTAGTATTCTATTTTTCATTCTGGTTTTCTTCATTCGCTCAAATTTCTAATTCGTCCCGAATAAAAATTGCTACTGATATTCAACAAGAATTATTCCCTGTAATTGCTAAATTTGTTTCTGAGGGGAACCAGTATTCCAATATTCCATCTTTAGTAAAATGGAACATACAAAATGCAAATAATGATTCGGTTCAAATTTCGATTACATCTGATATTCCCGAATGGACGGAGCCTTCAATTTCAACAGTAATACTAGGTCCTAATGAAAATAAAGAGATAATGCAAACTCCTTTTGGCAATAAATTATTGAGAAATCATTCGATTGTCCCTGCGACCATATTATTGAAAGTTAAACAAGGAGATAAAAATATATTTGAGGAAACCAAAAAGATTAGAGTAAGAGCCGCGGATGATATGGTTTGGTCGTTAAATACCCCTTATGATACCGAACCATTGATTGCTGCTTGGGTAACGCCGAATGATGATATGGTTGAAAAAATATTATCAAATGCAAAAGAAAGACGTTTTTTTAATAGAAGTTTATCTGGATATCAAAGCAATGATGTAGTACAACAAGTTAAAGCAATATTCAATGCAGTCAGAAATTATCGTGTATCATATGTTAATAGTACTATGAGTTTTGGTAAAATTGGATTTACTCAAAGAGTTCGTTTACCACGTGAATCAATTTTAGAAAAATCGGCAAACTGTATAGATGGAGCAGTGTTATTTGCTTCATTATTTGAGAATATTGGACTTGAACCAGTAATTGTATTAATTCCCGGTCACGCTTTTGTTGGAGTTAGACTTGCACAAAATTCGAAAGAAACTTTATTTATTGAAACTACAATAGTTGGACGTTCATCTTTAAATAGTATTTTAACAGTAACAACTACATTCGATGCTGCTGTTAAAGAAGGTAACGATGAATTTAACAAAGCTATGCAAACGAATCCAAATTCAGTCCGGATTGTAGATATTAAAAAAGCTAGAGAAACCGGGATATACCCATTGTGGTAAGTTAACCTTACCCGGCAATCAACAGGACGCTTCATCAAAGAATTTTAGTTTGAGCGTTAGATGTAAACATTTTAAAATAATTTATAATAAATAAAATATCTCAAACAATAATCCTAAAGCTATAAGTAGTATTAAAGTATAGATAAAAGCCAAGTACCATTTTTGTTTCCGAGTCAATTTAATCATATAACCTACCATGCTAAGTAATGATGTTAAAAAGATTATTCCCGCCTTGTCCGTCGGGCAGGTTGAGAGTTAAATAATGCTGCAGAGACCAGCAAAGCAAAAATTATTAAATAATCTTTTAAGCTCATTTAATTTTTGTTGGGCTGAAATACCTATGCTAATAGGATTCTGATTAACTGTCCTGTACCTGTTGAGACATCCATTGCATATCCTTCCAAGGGACCTGAATCTAAGGGTACCGCTGTACCATCATCAAATGCCTGGACAGCATTCCCAAGAGGAATTGCCATTCCGGTATAAACAAGTGCAATACCTTGAGCAATAACTGGCATCATTTCATTCAGATCAGTATTTGTATTGCAGACACCAAGAGATTTTATTCCTTCTACTCCGATATGACCGGTGAATGTGACAAAATGGTTTTTAGTAATACCTGTGGTTTCAGGGCACTTAATGGAAGTGATTAAGATTGGTTGTTCTGTTTTCATTTTATACTCCTGATTATTTATTGTTAAGGCACAGCGGGGGATTAACACTGTGCCTTGAGATTAGTCATAGAAGAATTTCTATGACAATAAGACTCTGATTAGTTCATCAGCGCCGGAAGCTGTATCAAGTGCAAAACCTGCCGCTTCTCCTGCGGTATAGGTAATTGCTTTGCCCGAAGCATTTGACTGAACTTTTGAACCAGCGGATAGAGCAGCTCCGCTTAATACGATCGCAATTCCTTTTGCGATTACGGGTGCTTGTTCTCCAATGTTTGTGCTGGCAGATAATATACCAAGAGGTTTAACACCATTGGTACAGATAGAACCATTAAAGCCAATAAATAAATTTGTAGCTGTTGTTAAATCAGCGGCTGCTGTTACTGAGGTTATAAGAATAGGTTGGGTTGTTTTCATATAATTTCCTTTAAATATTTTTTTTAATTTCTTTTCTTAGCCTTTGCATTACGTCCCTTGACTACGCTCGGAATGACACTCTCAGGATAGACTCCAGAAGAGTATCAAAAGAATTTTCTTTACATACTTTTCTCTTGATAGAAAAGTACCAAAAGATCAAGGCTGCAAAAGAATTACTAAAATTGTGATCCGTTTCGTTACGACAAAATAACTCGCTCGAAGACTCACTCAAACAGATTTTGTCGTTTAACACTACACTATTCACAATTTTTTTACGTAATTCTTTTGATGCCATTTTTAATAATTTTTTGACGAATTTCTTTTGATGTGCAAAGTCATTGGAAACAGAATGCACGGAATTTATTTGATGCCGGTTAAAAAACATTTTAATTAGTTGATTTTGGTTTACGATTACGTTTGGTTACTAATGAATCAGTATTTGTAGTTATTGGAGTTTCATTAGTATTGGAATTAAGTGTTACTGCTGCTGGCCCGCTTCGCATTGAGACTAGTGATTTCTCTACCGGGACTAACAAGTGTGAAACTGATTCAAGATCTTCTTTTGAAAAGTTTGTTGAGTCTATTACTGATCCTTCGCTGTGGATAATCCCGTTGATTGAGATGTCTGTTTTTGTGATTAAGTATTTTGCCATAGTTTTTAATTACCAATTATTTGTTGTTATTAACACACCCCTTCTTTTCCCCTCTCGAGAGGGGAAGGGGGAAGAATTAAGCGTTTGTGTCTTTGATTATGTAGCCGGCATCTGCACCAACTATTTTGTTTAAAAATAAATCAGTTGATCTGATTATCTGAACTTTACCTTGCTCTGTGTATTTATCAACTACAGGATTGTTTTTCTTACGGAGTGTGTATGCGAAAGAAGGTTCATAAATTGATCTTGCAACATCAGATTGACGAGGTGGTATGTAAGCAACGATGACATTATCAGCCCAAACATCCGAGAGCACTCCTGCATCATTTGAATAAACTGCATCTCCTACAACCAGAGTTTCAAAGTCAAGAAGGGATTTAAGAAGCTCTGTTGTTACAATTCCTTTTTGTGTGTATTTAATCCTTTCTATAATTGCAGGATGCTGACGAAGTGCAGCATATGCGGAAGCTCCGATTACGCAGGTGTTGGGGCGCTTTGCAATTTTCATTCTTATTGCTTCGCTTGCATTCTTGAAAACTGAAAAAGGATCTGCGGTTGTGGTTGTAAATTTATCTCCAGCTGCAAGAGTTACTTTGTTGCCTGTGGGATAATTTGCATCGTTCTGTGCTAAATCAGCAGCGAGCTTTTCCATTCTAAGCATTATGCCTTCGGTTACAACAAAAGTACCGTGAGCAAGAGTAGGGAAGATATCATCCTGCGATTCGCGGTAATCAATAGGATATTCAAGATCGTGCTCGGTTAAAACAAAATCAATCTCTGTTCTATCCTCCGGGTTTATCCTGTTGGACCTTGCACGGATAGCTCTTTCTGTGTTATATATTTTGAAAGATTCTTTTGTGAACTCAGGTATCTTACCGCCTTCTTTGCTAACCTCAACGATAGGGAAAAGAGTGCTTGCGATATACTGAGCATTAGAATAACCTCTTGCAAGGTTAGTTAAGACAGGATCTACAACTCGTTTTTTTGATAGTGTGCTCATATTTAGTTACTCCAAATATTTTGAAAGTGAATATTCATAAACCTGATTAAACAATTTTATGATCAATAATTGACGGCGGAACTGAGGATTGTTTTGTTCCGTATCTGCTTACAGTAACTGCAGGACTTTTTTTCTTTACGGATTTTACTTTTTTATCCTTCCTGAAAAAAGACTTAGTGTTACCGGAACCAAGTTTCTTCATAACTTAATCCTTACTTCCAGTTAGAATGCCTGCTAATTCATTAACTGCTGCGAGATAAGAAATGTTTTTCTCTTTGGAGAGTGAAAGTGCTCTTTCGTGAATTTTCATCTGATCAGTATCAATTTCAGCATCGCCAAAATCCTCAGCAGCTTTAATTTTTATCTCAGTTTCTTTAGTAGCAAATTCATTTTTGAGATTAAGCTGTGGAAAAGATTCGATAAGCTCTGTGAACATTGCATTTACCTGCTTATTAAAATTAGCTGAGGAAAACTCAACCGATGCAAAATTCTGACGCTGCAGATACCGGACAATCTTAAGAATTTTATTTTTCATTGCAGGAGTAAGCGAGCCGTAGGCAAGCTTTTCATTGAGCATAAGCTCAAATTCATTTGTCTGCATAGAGAAGCGAAGCTCATCAATACGCTGATGAATTTTTTCAAGATCGTCTTTGTTTAAACCTTTATCGGCAAATTGCAGCAGGGAAGTTTTAAGGGAAGCAATCTCTTGTGAGAATTGGTCAAGCTTAGCTGAGAGTGTTGAAGCATGATTGAATGAATGCATTGATGCATGGGGATCATTGTTAAATTGTTCAATTGTTTCATTGTTTTGTTCAAGTTCAGGTTCAAGTTCAAGACTTTCCCCTTCGTCCCTCGACTCCGCTCGGGATGACGAGCTAAGGGTGACAGGATCAAACTCAAAGCTTGCAAAGTCAAGTTCATCAGGATTTTCTGCAAACTGAACATCTTTCAATCCTTTGACTGCAGGAGCTGCAGCTCCAAGGAAACCAACGTGATTTAATTTCAGATCGGGTGTGATAGAGATTGAACGTTTTTTGAATGCACCGGACTTAACGAGTTCAGCAAATTCATTACTGACCTGCTTAGGGAATGCGATTAACCTATCACCAATTCTTTTGAGTTTATCAATCCATCCATAAGCAGGTGCATTAGTTTCAGGGTGTCCTATAACAATCGGAGCTTCGTGTTCAGAGGGGTTATAAGAGCCAGCAATGGTATCGAGATCTGCTTCTGAAAATTCTTTTGTTTGTCCGTTTAGCGAAGTGTGAGTGCCTGTTCTGAAGATTTCAAAGGGTTTCATAAGTACCTCAAAAATATTTTGTGAAATAACTTTATGTAATATAAAACAATCTTTTGTTAAATTACAACAAGTAAATACAAGAAATAAAAAGAATGGCAAATAAGACTCCTAAAAAACTGAATAGAAAAGAACGTCTTTTTGCTCTGGAATACCTTGCTGATGAGAAGATGAACGCAGAAAGAGCGGCTATAAAAGCAGGTTATTCGAAAACGGTAGCGAGGAAAAAAGCTTTTACCTGGGTAGGCAAAAGTGGGCAAAATGAAAAAACGCACGTTGCTGATTTTGTGGAAGAGAATTTACGAAAAAGACTGGATAAGCTTGAGATTGACGGAACAATGGTACTGAAGGAGATTGGTAAAATAGCATTTTCAAATCCCTTGGATATTTTAAGGATGGTAGAGAATAAAAAAGATTTAACGATTGATGATCTAAAGAAAATACCTGCTGAGCTTTTAGCAGGAGTATCGGAGATAGTTGTTGAGGATGGCAAGATCAGAATAAAAATAGCGGGCAAACTGAAAGCATTAGAATTACTTGGAAAGAAATTTCAGTTATGGGATAGCAACAGCGACGGGACAAAGCACATTGTTGAAGTTGTGGACGGCGCGGCTGAAGACTCTATTGATTTTTTGAAATCTCAGACTGATGATTTGGTGATGAAATGATGACCCGCCTTGTCAGGCGAGACAGGTTTATCCACATATCAACATCGTAATTATAATTAATTTCTTTATTTCTTTCTTTCTTTGTTATTTGGTTCGCATAAACTTTTTAGAAATTCGCGCGAACTTTTAAAGAAATCCTGCGAATTGTTATTATGACTTACAAAATATGTCAAATATTCTTATATTAACAACAAGATATATAAAGTATAAACAAGTATTGTTAACGAGTTGTCAACATAGTTATCCACATACCAATGTACAACTTTGCCTACCTACCTACCGGACAGGCAGGCCGGCAGGCAGGTTAACAATGAAAAATTTATAATGAAAACAGAGGGAAAAATGAATGAGAAAAAATGCTTTTACTGCGGAGAAAATCCCGGTGCAAAACCTGACAATAAATTTATCTGGAACCTGCCTACTCGCCTCGACTCCGTCGATTCGGAGCGGGCCGGCAAGGCAGGTGGTTTCTTGGATAAGGATACAAAACAGTTAGCCTGCCTGTCCGGCAGGCAGGTCTGTTTTAACTGTAGAGAAAAACATTACATAGAAAAATCAAAAACAAAGGACAACGGGCTTTACACCGAGTTCCCGGTTTATGCAAATGTGTAAATCACTTGCAAATTATAAATGACAAATACATCAGTAAGCTACATAAGCAGCAGAGAGAATTTTTCTTTGATAAATCAGCAAGGTTTAAAATTATTGCTAAGGGAAGGCGTTTCGGGTTTACGCGAGGACTGGCTATGTATACACTAAGGCAGATGATAAAAAAGCCGGGATTAAATGTGCTATGGGTCGATACGATATACTCAAATATTGAAAGATACTTTGACAGATATTTTAGACCTGAACTAAAACAAGTTTCAAAAAATTTATGGAATTATAACAGAAACAAAAGTGAATTAAAACTTATACTTGGCATAAATGGACAAACTGTTGAAAGTATTCTGGACTTGCGTTCTGCTGATAGACCTGAGAACTTAGAAGGATTTGGATATCATTTGATCATCATAAACGAAGCTGGTATTGTTCTAAAGAACAGAAATCTATGGCAGGAATCTATTCTTCCTATGACTTTGGATTACAAAGCAGATGTAATAATCGGAGGCACTCCAAAAGGGAAGAGAACAAAGAACAATGAGAAGCATTTGTTCTTTGAGTTATTTGAAAAGGGATTAAATGACACATCAGGACGTTACAAATCATACAACTATTCCTCATACGACAATCCATTACTTGATCCGATAGAGATTGATGAGCTTGTAAAAGAGACTCCAGTACACTTACGCGAACAGGAAATTTATGGACGCTTTGTTGATATATCGCAAGGGAAAATTATAAAAAGAGAATGGTTTCAGTTTTTTGAACCACATTCATTAGCAACAAAGAAACATTTGAGTAAAATTCAGATATGGGATACTGCAGGAAAAACAAAACAGGAAAATGATTTTAGTGTTTGTGAAACCTGGATTGAAACACTTGACGGATATTATCTCGTGAATTTATTCAGAGAAAGATTAGAGTTTCCGGAGTTAAAGAAAAAAGCGATTGAACTTTATGAAAAGGAAAAACCTGACCAGGTATGGATAGAAGACAAAAGCAGCGGAACGGCATTGATTCAGGAACTAAGAAGGAATACAAGAATTCCGCTTAAGGAAATAACTGCCGAGAAAGATAAACTTGAGTATGTAAATGCTTGTTCACCGCTGATTGAATCAGGGAGAGTTCACCTACCATTTTCTGCAAGGTGGCTGGAAAATTTTCTTTCTGAGTGTGAGGATTTTCCGAATGGTGAGTTTGATGATCAGGTTGATATAATGAGTAAGTATTTGAATGAGAGAAAAGGACATTCAATTGACATTGATGAAGTTAAAATTAGTATCCTAAAAAGAAGTGAGACAAAAAGTAAAAAATATTCAGGTTATAGGAAGTAATGGAAAATGGTTGATGGATGATCCTCCAGAGGCGGACAGGTGGTTAATGGATGATGGAAGTTAAAAGTAAAAAATCCAAAATTAAAAGGAACTGAGATGGAGAAGAATACAAAAATAAAATTAACGAGTGAGTATGCTACGAGAGAGAAATTAGAATTTCTTAATCGTTTGATGACTGTGCTGCCTGATCCTGATGAGATTCTTGCGGAGAATGGATATGATTTTAAGATTTATCGTGACCTGCTGACGGATCCTCATTTAACTGCAACTATACAGCAGCGTAAGCTGCAGATATTGCAGATGGATTGGGAGGTCGTAGAAAGTGTGAGGAGCGAAGCGATTGACGCACAGAGTAAAGGGCAAAGTGGAATCAAAGAAAAAGCAGAAAAGATATTGAATGAACTTCCATTGCAGCGCATTATGAGTGAGATACTTGATTGTATTTTGTTTGGTATGACTATCCAGGAGATAACATACGCGTACAATTCGGATGGAGAGCTTGATCCTGTTAAGATTGAAGCGAAGCCGCAGGAGTGGTTCATCTTTACAATTGATAATGAATTGAGACTACGGAAAAAATCCTCATCGGGGATTTATTTATTTGAGGAAGGCGAGCTGCTGCCTGAATTAAAATTTATTATAAATCGTTATCACGCTACTTATGATAATCCATACGGTGAAAAAATACTCTCAAGGTGTTACTGGCCAATAACTTTTAAGAGAGCGGCAACTGAGTTCTGGCAGTTAATGGTAGAAAGATATGGAATGCCTTTTCTGATTGGTTATCATCCGGCAGGGTGGACGCAAGGTGAGATTGATGGTTTTATGGACCAGCTAAAAGAAATGATAAGTGAGAATGTTTATGCTTTCCCGGATACGCTTAAGGGAATGATTGAACTTAAAGAATCTCCGCAATATGATATCGGGCAGTTGTATGATATTCTTATTCGTCATCACAATTCAGAAATTTCAAAAGCAGTGCTTACCGTTACCCTTACAACTGATCTAAATGGAGTCGGCAGTTATAAAGCTGCTGAAATTCATAAAGAGATGCTTTCATATATCGGTTTATCTGATAAGAAGATAGTTGAGGATGGAATTAATCGAATACTACAGTATTGGACTTTTATAAACTGGGGGCATAAAGATGCAACTATGTTTAGACTAAAGAAAAAAGAAAAGATTGTAGATGAAACAGAAAACCGGGATGCAGTGTTGAGCAAAATAGGTGTAAGGTTTACTAAGGAATATTTTAAGAAGAGGTATCGATTAGAAGACTCGGATTTTGAATTGAATCCTCGTCTTAATCCTACCTCTAAAGGTGAGGAAATGAAAACCAAGGAAGGAGAGAAGAAATGAATGAAATTTTTAATTGTTCTTTTCTTATCCCTTCGCACTTCGACTACGCCCGGTGTGACGCGCTCAGGATGACGCATCGGAATAAACTCCAGAAAAGATTTTTTACATGTTCTTTTCTTAGCCCTTCGACTCCGCTCAGGATAAACTCCAGAAAAGAACGAAAAGAAGCATGCACTAAAAAAGAATTGCTAGAATTTCTCTCCGTTACGCTAAAACGAATAAACTCACTTCGTTCAAACACTATTCGTTTTTTAACGCTTCACTCCGTGAAATTCTTTAACGCAATTCTTTTAATGTGCGGATACAGAAGGAAGCAGTAATGACAATGGAAACTTTTCAAATGATTGTGGGAGTTGCACAATTATTACTCGCACCACTTGGGATGATGCTGATTGGTTTGATTATGAAGCTTTACAGAAAAATTAAATTGATTGATTATAAGCAGGAAGCTCTTGTGCATGCTTTTCAGCACGAAACAGGGAATGGATTTAGTGAGCAGTATCATAAAAAACTTGAAGAATTGATTAAAGAAGATGTGTTTGTGAATACGGGGAAGAAGTGAATGCGCAGAGCGCATAGGGCAAAGAGCATAGAGAAGTAATAACAAATAGGCAGTCTACAGTAGGCAGTAGGCAATCAAGACAAAAGAATAAAGTCCCGATAAAATCGGGATGTCCGTAAAATACCTTAAAAAGATAAAAGTGATCGCTGGAAGCGAAACTTAGTATAGGAGTAGTTATGAAAAACTACGATTTGTTGACAACCTTAATCGGTGTTGTTGTTGCCATTGGTTCTTCAGTCGGACAGTATATTGATTCGCTAAATGGAAATCCCTGGAACTGGGGAACATTTTTTATGGGAATCGGTGTAGCTGTGATCGGCTTTTTTACGAATAAGCACAAAGAGAAATGATTAAGGTAATTTCTTTTTTACTGGTGTGCTTCATCATTATAGGATGCAGCACATCAGAGATTGTTTTAAGAAAACTTGAATTAACTCGTCCGGCTCTTAAAGATACAATTGCTGCGGATATTATTACGGTTACTGATTTTGATTCTTCACACTTCGACCCCGCTTTGTGTGACAATGAAAATTCAGTTAAAGACACAATTTATAGGGCTGTATTGCATAGGGAGGGGAGCAAAGAGTACGGCAAAAAAGAAATAGCTGCAATTGCTGAGTTTAATCCAAAGACAAAGAAATTCATTATGGAAGTCCCAGCCATAAGAGATACTATCCTGATTTATGATACGGTTAAGGTAAACTCGACTGGTTTAATTCTAAGAGGCAATAATACTACTGAAAGATTAATCTGGATTATTTCATTTGTACTAACCACTATATTTATAATGATTTATAAAAGGTATGCTAATGTTAGAAAATCTTCAAAATAAGCTTAATTATTATCAGATAAATAATTTTACAATGGATGAAATTACCCTGGGAAGAAAGATTCCAAAGCATTTGCTGTGGAATATTCTTCCAACAATACGCGTGCTCCAAGAGTTAAGGGACTGGTATAATAAGCCAATAATAATAAATTCGACTTACAGATCACCTTCATATAACAAGTTAGTTAGCGGGAGCAAGAATTCATTGCACCTAGATTTTAATGCAATTGATTTTACTGTAAAAGATAGAGATGATCTTAAAGAATTATTTCTACAGTTAGATAAATGGGATAAGGAATATTTTTTTCAATTCCTGCCAAAAGCCGGAGCAATGGGAATTGGGTTTTATGAGGATAGGTTTATCCATTTGGATACTAGGGCAACTTTGAAGAGGGTTAGTCCTGCTAGGTGGTAATGTTGAAGAATTCTATCACCAAGTGGTTGGTGACAGCTGAAAAAATTACTTTTCTCGATCCCGATTTTCAACAGGATATACTATAGAAGAATTTTAAAATGTTCTTTTCTTAGCGTAAGAAAAGAACGAAAAGAAGCATGCACTTTAAAAAGAAATTCTAAAATTATTTTCCGTTTCGGGGCGATAAAATAACTCACTCGTAGAACTCGTTCAAACAGATTTTATCGCTGATCCCTGCACTACAAATAATTTATTAACGAATTTCTTTTGATGTGCGGATGCCAGAGCATAGAAAAGCATTATACTTTTGATGAGCGAAAATTTAAATAGAATACTTAAGTGAATTTCTTTTAATGTGCGCTAAAGAAGACTGATACACAAATGAGTGAGAAATTAGTTATTATTGAAAATTATGCCGAAGGCAGGGAGTATGGGAATTGGGTTTTATGAGGATAGGTTCATTCATTTAGACACCAAGGCAACAATTAAGAGAATTTCGCCAGCGAGATGGTAATTTATTTTAACTTTCTTTTGACTGATGTTTTATCAGAATAAATTATAGAAAAGTTTTTTAGATATACTTTTCTTAGTGTAAGAAAAGTATCAAAAGAAGCATGCTGTAGCAAAAGAATTACTAAAATTGTATTCCGTTCCGTTACGACAAAATAACCTGCCTACCGGACAGGCAGGCTCACTCGAGGACTCGCTCAAACAGATTTTGTAGTTTAAGACTCCACTCCACACAATTTTTTAACGGAATTCTTTTGATGAGCGAGAAACCGAGAGCAGGGAACAGGCTAAATTTCTTTTTAGCGTGGGTAGGGAATAATTAAACACAGGTACAGAATAATTTAATTGATACAAAAAGATTTTTGTCGAAGGCGGGGAGTATGGGAATTGGGTTTTATGAAAACAGGTTTATTCATTTGGGTTCAAGAGCAGTTTTGAAAAGAATTGCTCCGGCAAGGTGGAGTGAATAAAAAAGACTGCAATGAAGATTGCAGTCTTTTGTTTTTAGCTCGATACGGCAAGTTAATGAAATAGTTTAAACATATTCACATTATTCAACGATCAGAGGAAACTGCACTTCTTAGAAGTTAGGATCTTCCTGACCGATTGAGGAGGCAATTAGTTGGAATTTAGATGTTTTGAATTTAATTAATGTATTCTTCAACATATTGATGTATTGATGGATTGAATCAGGTTCTGCAGCAACAAGCATTTCACAGGTAGCTTCAAGATTCTGGAAATCAATGTAAACCTCCTCGAACTTGTCGACATTATTTGAAACAATTTTAAGTACATCAGAATGAATCATCATTCCTCCTTTCATATAAGATAATTAGTGAATAAAATTAAACTAGTACCAATAGAATTTTAAATTACTGAATGAAAATTCCAAACTATTAAGAAAAATATTTTCTAAAAATATTTTTAGAAATTTTTGGTTAATTAAAATATTTTTATAAGAGTCACAGGATTAACTAAAACTATAATTTGTAATCAAAAGTATTTGCTATTTACTTTTCTTGATCCTTCGCACTTCGCATTTCGCACTTCGCACTTCGCACTTCGCACTTCGACTACGCTCAGTGTGACGCGCTCAGTGTGACGCGCTCAGTGTGACGCGCTCAGTGTGACAAGCTCAAGAGAAAATCCCGAAAGGACTTATTTAGATATACTATTCTTGGTCCTTCGACTCCGCTCAGGATAAACTCCAGAAAAGAACTAAAAGAAGCATGCACTTTAAAATAAATTCTAGAATTATTTTCCGTTATGAGGCGACAAAATAACTCCCCCGACCCATCGACTACGCTCAGGGTGACACATCGGGGTCAAACAGATTTTCTCGCTCATCCCTTCACTCCAAATAATTTTTTAACGAATTTCTTTTAATGTGCTAAACAAAGAACACAATTTTTATTTAGAGATTTCAAAAAGTTTGTATGTACCATTAGATTGTTTAAGTAATTTTTTTATTCTTCTATCCCGGGCTACTTTGCGTTGCCGCATCACTGATTCAAATGTGTCCTGTAATCCTTCTGTTGTAATATAGTTTTCAACTCTTATTACTAAACCACAATCTTTAGAATAAAGAAAATCCAGGAATGAAATAAATTCATCATAGGTTTGATCTAAATCCACAGCGTACATTCCAAGGTTTAGCGGGTTGGAAATATCGAGCAGGCAGTTATCGCTGGAAGCAATGATATTAATTAATGCCCAATATTTTCCTTCACCCGCCCAACCGTATTTTGCTCTGAGTAATTTGAACTGAGGTTCGTTGTGTGAATCACTAAAGTGCTGATAGTATGTAAGATTGAATTTCAAATACCTCACCCTCGCTCCCTCTCCTTGTTAAGGAGAGGGAAGTAATATTTTTTTTAGTGTTTTGAAATAAAGCTTGAAACTGGTTTTAAGGAGCCGATAGATTATTTTATTGTTCTTTTCAGCAACCCTGATTTTGCAGTGTTTATTCCAGGCTTCTATGATAATGAATTCTTCTGAGGGAAGAACATTAATTGTTGTCATAAATTTGTTAGCTGTTTTTATTGATATAATCGGTGATTGCTTTTTCTGCGGTATGACCGAGGTCTATTTCGAGTGTTGCGCAGAATATTTTTAATTTTTTATGAACCAGATTACTTATGTGAATTATTTTAGCTCGTTGTGTACTGCTGCGCCCTACCTGACGGAAGGCAGGTTTAGCCGATCTTGCTGAGTTTGTTGTTTTCATAATAGTCCAGACTGTTATTAAATGTATTGTTATTTATGAAATCGTGAATTGCCTGACGTGAAATTTTTTTATGAACGTGACCGGGAGGAAGGACGTAATCTAATTGTCCCGATCCTATTAAATGAGCTATATAGCTGGGGGAGAAGCCAAGCAGTTGTGATGTTTTTTTGATTGAGAGAAGTTCTCTATTATTGGTTTGTTCTTGCATACAAATGATATATTAAACAAATGATAAATATTTAGTACAAGAAAAGTAAAGAAAAGACAATATAAATGCAAGAGGTCATTTATGGAAAATGGTTGATCCTCCAGAGGCGGACAGGTGGTTAATGGAGGATATCATAGTCAGGGAGTTTTGGAGTAGTGGAAAAGCAAACACAAAAGGGTAGAGCCAAGTAGAATGATTTGTTGCAAAATGGCAAAGACAATTTTCTATGAACAGTTGAAAGAATGAAAGCGAATTTTTAAATGGTGCCGGCTGATTATTTCTCCAAGGGAGTGTGAAGTAAGAATGAGATTACTAACTGTTATCGCATTTATTATGATGCTGTGTGGAGAGGCCAAATAATTACTTTCTTCAAAATTAAGTAAAATTAATTTTAATTGTGATGCCGGATGGAAATATTATTTGATTCGTTCATTATCGTAAATAAATTATTATTTTACAATTATAATTTTAAATCAAAATAATAATCGAGAACATATTAGATGGGAACTCTCAACCTAGAAAAACTGATTGAGTTAACAAAACAAGCGTGGGAGTACGGTCCTTTAACCTTTAGAGTATTTGGAGGACTATCATTAGCACTTTGGGCTATTTGGGATTTTTGGATAAAGTGGCCAATCTTAATTTTAGGCATTATTGCCTATATATGGGGTGAAATCTGGAATAAGGAGAGAGAAAAACATGTGTTGGCGCAGTCAAATAAAATAGAGGAGGAAGAGAAGAAAATAATAGAGTTAACTGATGAATTGGGTAATTATCAATATAGTATTAGGAACATAGTAGAAATTTTTATCATTAGCATATACGAGGCCCTTGAATTAAAAACCGACAGCAGAATTAGTTTATATTTACATGATGGGAATGCATTCTATCTTATTGCTAGATATTCAGATAATGAAAAATTTAAGAAATTTAGTAAAAGAGTAGTATACCCTGCTGATCAAGGTTGTATAGCAAAAGCCTGGGAACTAGGCCAATATCAAAAAGATGATATGCCTGACCCGCAAGTAGAATGTGGGGAGTATTTAGATCTACTATTAAAGGAGTTTAATATACCAGCTGATGTAGCAGAAAATTTTGTTATGAAAAGTCGAAGTTTAGTAGGTGTTCGGCTTAATGATTCACGAACCAAACAAAACCTTGCAATTGTTATTATAGAGAGTATTAGGCAAAAGGCATTCGACTTGACAATCATTGAACAAATTAAGAACTTTACTGTATGGAAGTCAATGTGTAGTTTTCTTGAGGTCAATAAAAATTTATTACCAAAACCGAGTGACGCTTCAATGAAAGGATTTTAAAATGTCAAAATTAAAAGAAATTCTTTCTTTCTTTTGTTTTTATTACCCATATAAAGAAGAATTGTCAAAATCTCGTTTAACAAAAATGGTTTATCTTGCTGATTGGAAATCTGCAATTGATCGGGGTTTCCCGATAACTGATATTCAGTGGATATATGATTATTATGGACCATTTGTCGACGAAATATTTGATTTGGTTTTATCTGATTCAGATTTCAATGTAATAGTGTCCTCAAATAAATATGGAGATAAAAAGTATATCATAACGTTACGTGCAGGGATAAAACCATCAATTAAATTACTGGATGAAGAAGATATAAATATTTTGAACTATGTGATTGAATCAACTAGATCTTTATTCTATAATGATTTCATTCAGCTCATATATTCTACATATCCCATATTAAAATCAGAACAATTCACTCCATTAGATCTAGTTGATATTGCGAAATCATATAAGAAGGAAAGACAATTGTTTACAGACACGAATACGTTGTAACTTGCTTTTCCGCCATAGGCGGATTCTTTGAGGATATTA
>DAIRCT010000074.1:0-15865 GCA_036796535.1 Ignavibacteriaceae bacterium | reverse complement strand
TTTTTAGCACTATTGTTGTTATAAAACATCTGTCATTGGAAAAAATGTTAGTTTAATACTTTAAGTTAAAAAATATAAAATTAATAAAAACAAATGGAGTTAAAATGAAAGTACCATTTTTAGATCTTAAGATTCAATATCAATCCATTAAAAGTGAAGTTGATGCCGCAATTCAAAATGTGTTAGATAATACAGCATTCATTCTTGGGCCATCTGTTGAAAATTTTGAAAAAGATTTTGCCGAAGCTCAAAATGTAAAATACTGTCTGGGTACCAGCTCCGGAACGGATGCAAATCACCTTGTACTTTGGGGATTAGGTATTGGTCCGGGCGATGAAGTGATTATTCCAGCAAATACATTTATTGCAACAGCCTGGGGTGCTACTTTATGCGGTGCTACTCCAGTTTTTGTTGATTGCCATCCGGAAAGCTATAATATCGATCCTTCAAAAGTAGAAGCTGCGATAACCAGCAAAACAAAAGCTATTGTTGCTGTACATCTTTATGGGCAAAGTGCTGATTTAGATCCGTTAAAGCAAATAGCGAATAAGCATAATTTAATACTTGTTGAAGATGCAGCTCAGGCGCATCTGGCAGAATACAAGGGGAAACCTATAGGAGGATTAACTGCTGCTGCTTCTTTCAGTTATTATCCCGGAAAAAATCTTGGCGCATTCGGCGAAGGTGGGGCAGTTACAACTAATGATGAAGATTTATACAAACATGTTAAAATGTTAAGAGAACATGGACAATCGAAAAAGTATTACCATGAGACATTCGGACATAATTACAGGATGGAAGGAATACAAGGTGCTGTACTTGGTGTTAAACTTAAGCATCTTAATGATTGGACAAACGGAAGAAGGAAAGTCGCGGCTAAATATAAAGATGGTTTAAAAGATCTTAAAGAGATAATTTTACCAAAAGAAATGCCTTATGCTAAGCATGTTTACCATCTCTTTGTTATCCAGGTTAATGGGACGAGTCTTGAAAAAGCAAATCAATTGAGAGATAAACTAAAAGATTACCTAACTGAAAAGGGAATTAGTGTTGGTCTCCATTATCCAGTTCCACTTCATCAGCAAAAATGTTTTGAGGTACTTGGTTATAAAAAAGGCGATTTTCCTATTACAGAAAAATTAGCTGAGACTGGCGTATCACTGCCGATGTATCCAGAACTTACTGATGAACAAATTAATTACGTGGTAGATAATATTAGAAAATTTTTTAGCAAGGCATAAATAGTTTTATTAAATCTGTTATTGTTGTTTTTAAATTAACAAAATAGATGGCGGCAGTTTTAGTAAGAATTACTTTGTAAGTTTTTAGCTTTTGTCTCTGTTTATGTAGATGTAGTTTGATTTTTGTTAGATGGGCCGAATATAAATTTATATATAATTTAAATTGGTCAAATGCTGATTGAGCAAAACCGATTTCAACTCCATTAATTTATTATAAGAGACTTCTGAAAAATAGATTTCGAATTGACTGTCATTCTCGCTGCCATTGGCATTCCTACGGAAGGAATGCTGGCCGGCAAGGTAGGTTTATACAGGAATGACGCATTGAATTTTTCAGAAGTCACTATAAGATTATTTATCATCACTTAATAAATTAAATGAATGCACCTAAGTGCGTTGTTCTTAGAAAGTTCATCAAAATTATGATTGTCTCAATTGTTGATTCAGAAATACTTATTTCTCATTTTGATATAAGAATGTGCTTCTAATCAAGGGATTCATACCGTCCTTTATAAATAATTGATGGCACAATAATGGAATACCTAATAAAGCTTAAATTATTTTAAATACCTTTATGAAGAGAAATTTTACATATAAATATTTTTTTGGTGTCGCTGACTTTATAATCCTTTTGTTTTCATTTCTTATCGCTATTTATGTTTTGCGAAATGATACCTCTGTTGGATTTTTTAGTTTTTTTTATAATATCCCTGATTTATTTCTATTGATTGTCCTTGCCTCGGTGATCATTCTACTGGTTTTTCAGTACAATGGTTTATACAGATTGGATATAATACTTAATAGAACAAACCATTTTGTTCATCTTATAAAAGCTATTTATTACAGTTCTCTTCAAATCATTTTACTGACATTTGTTATTGATTCAAGATTATTGCTTAACTCTAAGCTTTTAATACTCTTTTTCTTTTTCGTATCACTTGGCCTTTTCTTCCTTATTAGATTAGAGTTTTTAAGGATGCTCTTTGTTGGATTAAGTCAATCAAGTTTTAAGAGAGATGTTATTATCGTTGGTAACGGTAAATCAGGAAAATTACTCGCTACAAAATTAATATATGAAAATCCAATTGGTCTTAATATCCTTGGATTTGTTGAGGATAACAGACATGTAGGAGACCTGGTTGTTGCAGGCAAAAGAATATTAGGTAACTTTGATGATCTTCCGGAGTTAGTTAAAAAGTATAAAGTTGATGAATTAATTATAGCAATCGAAAATGAATCTTATGGGAGATTTTTTGATATACTTGATTTTTGTAAGGAATTAAAAGTTCCATTAAGAATTACTTCAGAGCTGCTTGAGGTTATACACCAACGTTTGAAAGTAGAAAAATATAGTGATATCCCCGTTATTAATGTTGCACCCCAGTACAACGATAGATTTACTTTAGGGTTGAAAAGATTCTTTGATCTGGTTGTTGCGTCTATTGGAGTTATACTTATTTCCCCTTTTATGATTTTTATTGCATTGATGATAAAATTATCCTCGCCCGGTCCTGTGTTTTTTAAACAAACAAGAATTGGTAAAGATGGTAAACCATTTCAGTTTTATAAATTTCGTTCTATGAAACAGCTAAATGGAGAGGATGAAGAACGAAAGAAAATGATGATTTCCTTTATGAAAAATGGAGTTAATGGAACTGAGGACACGAAAATTATTAATGAGAGCAGAGTAACCTGGATTGGTAAAATAATCCGCAAAACATCATTAGATGAACTACCACAATTGTTTAATGTTATAAAAGGTGAAATGAGTCTTGTCGGACCAAGACCTTGTTTACCGTACGAATATGAGAACTATGATGAATGGCAGAAAAGAAGAGTTTCTGTAATTCCTGGTTGTACTGGTGTTTGGCAGGTATGGGGCAGAAGTGTTGTTAATTTTCAGGAAAGCGTGGTTTTAGATATGTACTATGTTAATAATATGTCTCCATGGTTAGATTTACAGTTGATTTTTCAGACTTTACCTGTTATGTTATTCTCTCGTGGTGCTAAATAAATTAAGAATTATCTGAAGGTTTTTTATGAAAGTTGGGATAATTGGTTTAGGATATTGGGGTCCAAATTTAGTTAGAAATTTTTTAACGCAAAATGATGTTGAAAAAGTTGTAGCATGTGATGTTAGAGAAGATAGATTAAAGTCAATCTCTCAAAAATTTCCAAATGTAGCCCTATCAAAAAATTGTGAAGAGACATTAAAAGGTGATTGTGATTTGATCGTAATCGCAACTCCCGTTGCTACCCATTACCCGATTGCCAGGAAAGCTTTAGAAAACAATAAGCATATTTGGGTTGAAAAACCTTTTACTGCAAGTGTTGCAGAAGCTGAAGAATTAATTGAAATTGCGGAAAGCAGGAATCTGAAAATTTTTGTAGATCACACCTTTATATACAATGGCGCTGTTATCAAAATGAAGGAATTGATTGAGAAAAATGAACTTGGTGATATTCTTTATTTTGATTCCGAACGAATAAATCTTGGTTTATTCCAAAAAGATGTAAATGTTATTTGGGATTTAGCTCCGCACGATCTTTCTATAATGCAATTTATTTTGGGGAAAAAAGCCAAAGCAATTTCCGCAAATGGTATAGCAAATTTTAATGGCAGAGAAAATATAGCCCACATCAGTATTTATTTTGAAGACAATTGTTTTGCTCATTTTCATGTTAACTGGATCTCTCCTGTAAAAATCCGCAGGATGATTGTTGGCGGGACAAAAAAAATGTTAGTTTATGATGATATGGAAAACTTTGAAAAAATTAAAGTTTATGACAGCGGTGTTGATATCAAATCTCCCGAAGGTATTCATGAAGCGTTGGTTCAGTATAGAATTGGTGATATGTTCTCTCCAAAAGTTATTCAAACCGAAGCTTTATCTCTTGGTGCACGCGAGTGTATTGACGCCATTAAACAGAATAGACAGCCATTAACTAGCGGATATGATGGATTAGAGGTTGTTAAATTGCTGGAAGCGAGTGACAAATCGCTTAAGAGCATGGGACAGATTGTTGAAATAAGTAACTTAGTACATTTTTAATTACCTAATAATTTTGGATAATACTTTGGAAAAGAAAAATATTAATAATGTTAAACTTGGAGAAAATGTAAAAATATTTGATTTTGTAAATCTCTATGGATGTTCTATAGGTGATAATTCAAAGATCGGAACATTTGTAGAAATTCAGAAAAATGCTACAATAGGAAAAAATTGTAAAATTTCCTCACACACATTTATATGTGAAGGTGTGCACATTGGTGATAATATTTTTATTGGTCACAATGTTACATTTATAAACGATAAACATCCCCGTGCTGCTAATCCCGATGGAAGCTTACAAACTGAAGCAGATTGGAAAGTAGTTGAAACTTTTATTAAAAATGGAGCTTCTATTGGTTCTTCTTCAACTATTCTCTGTGGAATTACAATAGGTGAGAATGCAATTGTTGGTGCTGGTGCAGTAGTAACTAAAGATGTACCCCCTAATACTATCGTCGCAGGTGTTCCCGCAAAAGTGATTAGAAAGATTT
This sequence comes from Ignavibacteriaceae bacterium, assembly GCA_036796535.1. Taxonomy (GTDB): domain Bacteria; phylum Bacteroidota; class Ignavibacteria; order Ignavibacteriales; family Ignavibacteriaceae; genus IGN3. The sequence continues at coordinate 11,080 of DAIRCT010000074.1, read as the reverse complement.
AATTTTTTGGTTTGCTTATTTTAAGATAAGCACAATCAGAGATGAAACTAACGCAATAAAGTAAAAAAATCCCAGGCGTGATTTAATCTTATCATTTTTTCTTTCAACTGCAATTCCGCTTGATTTGAATGAATAAGGGTAGTTGCCTAATTCTTGTTTGTCAATTCTTAATGCACTTGTTGAAGTTTTCATTTGACTTACACTTTGGATATTTGTAAAACCTTTGTCCTGGTTTCATCAATTATTATACCTTCAAAATAAGTCATAAAAATGGAAGAAAATGAATGATATTACTCAACTAAGTAGAAGTTACAAGTAAATTTTAGACCCAAAGGAAAGTTAAAAAATAGAAATTTCAGTCCTCACGAATTATCATTATCCTTCTGTTGGTACTTCTTCCCTCTGCAGTATTATTATTGGCAATCGGGAATGAATCTCCAAGCCCATAAAGCGTAAATCTATCAGCTGATAATCCTTGAGAAACCAAATAGTCCATCACAGTTTTGGCTCTGTCATAAGACAATTTTTTAATGAACGTAACAGAGCCCTCGCTATCCATATGTCCTTCTATTCTCCACTTGCTATCAGGTTGATTTTGGATATAAAAGGCAATCTCATTCAGAAGTAATTTAGCCGGATTTTTTAGTAAGGCAGAATTAGGTTCAAATGTATCATCGCCTCTTAAAATAAACTGATAAAAAGTTTCTTGTTGCGTAGCATTTTCCGGGCAACCCTTTGAGTCAACTTTGGTGTTTGGCGGTGTATCGGGGCATTTATCAAGATAATCGGGCACACCATCTTTATCGCTATCTAAAGGACATCCGAATTTATCAACTTCAATATGTGCAGGGGTGTTTGGACATTTATCTAAATAATCCGGAACTCCGTCGCCATCTTCATCAGGTGGACAGCCATTTGCATCTACTGCAACACCAAGCGGAGTATCAGGGCATTTATCAAGATAATCCGGCACGCCATCTTTATCGGAATCAATCGGGCAGCCATTTTCATCTACTTTTACTCCAGGTGGTGTATTAGGACATTTGTCTTTGTAATCCGGTACACCATCGTTATCAGAATCAATCGGACAGCCATTTTCATCCACCTTTACTCCTTTAGGAGTATCTGGGCATAAATCATATTTATCTTCCACACCATCTTCATCAAAATCGCTTCTTCCGATAAATGCGTAGGAAATTCCAAATATTCCTGATAGGAATGAATCATTTTTTTTGGAAGCTGAAATGTCTTCGAGATAATCTGTGGAAGTAGGGAAATAACTTACCGCAGCATTCAGACTAAATCTATCACTAAGTTGATATTGAATTCCACCTTCAACCACAAATGAAAAAATATTTTTGTTGTATTTACCCTTGCTGTTAAATTCGAGTATTGTCCCATTGGAATTTTTTGGACTAAAATTAAAATACGCCCCACCAACACTCAAATAAGGAATAATGGATTCACTTATGGCATAACCAAAATTTAAAGAGCCACCAATTTGAATTATATCGGTATATGTTTCCGCCGGCATCTGTCTTGGGTTAGGTAAATCGTTATTCGCGATAAAGCCGCGATTATCGCTTTGGCTTAGTCTTGTTCCTCCACCAAATATCTTTAATCCAAATCTTGCATTATCAAAGACAATAGGATAATATTCAAACGAGCCGCGAATTAGTGGTTCAAAGTTAGAAGTCTTATAATCAGTAAATCCGTAGCTTACTCCGCTTTCGAGAGAAATAATCAAATTTTGTTGAAGAAAACTATTTTCAACATTTTTAATTTGTGGATAGATATCTGCAAGTAGAAATAGAAAGACTAGCAGAGATAAAAAATATTTTTTATGAGAAACTGCCATTTACCCTTTATTAAAAAATAATCTATCAAATATCAGCATAACAAGTTTTAAAGTCTTTGTTTTTTAACTTGTACAGTACAAAGATAATGAAAGTCTAACTGTCTAAACAAGAATTGGCTTTATAAAAATTTTATTCATATAATTTTTATCAAAAAATAAAAATATTTCATTATGAAACAAAACTAACTTTTTAATGATGTTAAAAAATTACACAATAGTATTTTCTGTGGCATAAACATTGAAATAGTTGATAAATAAAAAAAGAGGAAAATATGTTTCGGCGTATTACAATTGTACTTGTTATAATCATTAATGCCTCATTGTTTTCACAGGCATACGATTCTAAATGGGGAGTAGGGATAGGTGGTGTTTATCCGCGTTTCTTTAGTGTTTCTGGTGATGGCTTTTCTGGTAACGCAAACTATGGCGGATACTTTTCATTAGAAAGATATTTTAATGAATCAGTAAGCTTAAGAGTGCTTTTTAATTATTTACATATTGAATCGGACTATAACAGATTTCCGGGTGATCCAACTCAGACTCATCAATTAAACCAGTTTGCTGGTAATCTGGATGTACTTTATAAATTTATTCCTTGTAGATCAGTTTCACCGTATTTAGCATTTGGAATAGGACTTACAAATTTTTCGAATAAGAATTCGTTCAATCCAAATGTTGATGACACATTTTTAGGATATCAAGTGAATTTTGGTCTGGGAGTTGAGTGGGGCTTGAATAAAGATTTATCTCTTAAAACTGAGGCGATGTACAGAACCGCTTCTAACAATAAGATTGATGGCAATGAAAGAATAAATGAAAATTATAAAGGTGTTTTTGGTGGTAATGGGGATACTTATGGTTCGATTGATGTTGGAATAATCTGGTACTTTGCCGTTGGTGAGCGATCTAACCTTTGCGACAAATGCCCAGAGGGTGTAAGGGAAGTTTTAGTTCGTGATACTGTCTATATCGATAGAGTAAAAGAAGTTCAAAAAATTATTCGTGATACTGTTTATGTTGAGAAACCAAATTTATTCGGAGTAAATTTTAAATTTGATAAATATTCACTTAGTCCAGAATCTTACCCAATTCTTGAACACGCAGTAAAAACACTTAACGAATTTCCGGACATGAGTATTTTAATAACCGGTCATACCGATAACTTAGGAACTAATCAGTATAATGATAAACTTTCTGAGAGCCGAGTAAATACTGTTTATGATTATTTGATATCTCAGGGAGTTAACCCTAAGCGGATTGAAAAAAAATGGTATGGAGAAGATAAGCCAATCCGGAGCAATGATACAGACATTAATCGTGCTTTTAACAGACGCGTAGAAATAAAAGTTTTATCAAAATAATCTTAACAATTCCTTTTCGAAGCCCGAGCAATTAGCCCGGGCTTTTTTTTGTGCGGATAAAATATCTGATAAATGGTATCCATAACTATTTCTTTTATTCATAAATTTGATGCCAATAATTGAGAAGAAAATGAATGTACTTGAGGTTCGCGAATTAGTAAAAAGATTTAACGGTATTACCGCTGTCGATAGGGCTTCATTTCAAGTCCCGCAAAATTCTGTCTTCGGATTAATCGGAAGGAACGGTGCCGGTAAAACTACTACACTAAGAATGATGCTGAATATTTATTTACCGGATTCCGGGGAAGTGCTTTTTAATGGTTCTAAAATCGGACAGAATTTTAAAGACTCTGTTGGATACTTGCCTGAGGAACGCGGACTTTATAAAAAGATGAAGGTAATTGATATGCTTTTATTCCTATCAGAGTTAAAAGGGAAGAAGGGCAGAGAGATTGAAAAAAGTGCGAATGAATATCTTGAGCGATTTGATTTAGTTGATAGAAAAAATTCTAAGGTTGAAGATTTATCAAAAGGCAATCAACAAAAAGTGCAGTTTATTGGAACAATACTTCACGATCCCGATTTTTTAATTTTTGATGAGCCATTTTCCGGGCTCGATCCAATCAATACAAATCTGCTTAAAGAAATTATTTTAGAGAAAAAAGAAAAAGGTAAAGTAATAATCTTTTCAACTCATCTTATGGAGTTTGCTGAGAAGATGTGTGATCATATTGCGATGATTGATCACGGTAAAATTATTCTCAACGGCTCACTTGCCGAAATAAAAAAGAAATATGCTAACAGAAATGTAAGCATTAATTATGAAGGTGATATTTCTTTTTTAAAAGGTAATCCGATTATTGAAAGTATTGAAGATTTTGGTAACACTACCGGATTACGCGTTAAAGAAGTTAATCATATACAGGAACTGCTAAAGCTGCTTGTTAAAAATAATGTTATTGTTAAAAAGTTTAATGCCGACGAAATTTCTTTACACGAAATTTTTGTTGCCTTAGCCGGAAAGGATGTTAACAATGTTTAATAGAAGAACAATTGCTGTAATTAAACGTGAATTGAAATCTAAACTTTTTAGCAAGACTTTTATTATTATGACAGTTCTTGTTCCGCTTTTTATGCTCGGGATTTTATCAATCCAATATTTTATTTATTCTTTATCTGAAGAGCAAAAATCAAACATTATTGTTTTTACAGATAATGAAGAAATAAGGCAAAAATTAGAAAATGAATTAAATAAAATTGATGACTTGAAATCCGGTATGCTTCATGTCAATTACGAACTCGTTCAAAATGATAAGTTCGATTCAAGATTAAAAGAATTAAAACCGGATATTCTATCTGAAAAAATAACCGGATTAGTTTTTGTACCATCAACGTTATTGCAAGCTAAAGGTGCAGAATATTATTCATCAAATCCAAACAACACAGCTTTATTCAATAAAATAAAACCAGCAATAAATAATGCTTTGATTGATATTTATTTCTCAAGTAGAAAATTAACGAGTGATGAAATTAATTTTGCAAGAAAAGATGTTGAGATAAAAGGTTTTCGTCTTACAAAGGAGAATAAAGTTGAAGAAGAAAGTATCGGAAATAAGATTGCACTTTTTCTGTTTTCGTTTTTATTATATATGGCAATAATTTTTTCCGGCTCAATGACATTGAATTCTGTAGTGGAGGAAAAAAGTAATAAGATTGTTGAAGTACTGCTTTCATCTGCTAGCAGCACAGAGCTAATGACGGGGAAGATTGTAGGAACAGTTATAGTTGAAGTTATTCAGATGATTATCTGGCTAAGTCCCATTTTTCTTCTGGTTACAACAAGCTGGTTTATTATTCCTTCTGAATTTATGCCTCAGATGAGTTTGGGATATTTAGGATATTTTATCATTAATTACACATTGGCTTTGATAACTTACATTGCACTTTATGCAACTGTGGGTGCGATATTCGACAATCCACAGGATGCACAATCTGGTATGTGGCCCGTGCTTATGTTAATCATGATTCCATTTTTTATCGCAATCGGATTAGAATCAAATCCACAAAGTACTTTAGCGCAGGTTGCTTCTATTTTTCCTTTCGCATCTTTGATCGTTATGCCGGCAAGAATGATTTTAGTTGATGTTCCATTGTGGCAAATATTAGCATCCTTAATTGTGGATGTTATAGTTTTAATTGGTGTTTTTAAATTGGCAGGAAAAATATATCGTATCGGTATTTTACTATCCGGAAAGAAGCCAAAGTGGTCAGAAGTTTTTCAGTGGTTGAGAATGAGCACTTAATTGGCAAAATACAAGAATCCAAAATTCGTTTATTCTATCAAACACTCAGTGATATTCAAAAATTCCGGATAAAAAAGTTAAACCATTTTAAGGAATTTTTTGTCTAAAATTTTAGTTTATATATAAAAACAAAAAGGCATTATGAAAAATATATTATTAATAGCATTAACATTGATTTCGTTAAATCTCCAATTGAATTTTGCACAGAATGCAACTAACAATTCTAATAAAAATAGTTTTCCCAAAGGTAAAATATCCGGAGTATTAAGAGATGCTCAAACGGGTCAATCAATTGAGTATGGAAACATTGTTATCTTAAAATATAGTGATTCAACTTTGGTTGATGGGACTGTTTCCGGTAAAGAAGGGAAGTTTACTTTAGAAATATTCCCTTCGGAAAATATTTTTTAAGAGTTTCATTTATTGGATATTCTACAAAAACTTTGGATAGTATAAAAGTAAATCCCAGAAATTTAGATTTAAATCTTGGTGAAATTACATTAGATGAAAGTTCAATTCAGTTAAATAATGTTGTAGTTACCGGTGAGAAAGAAACAATCATTAATAATCTTGATAAAAAAGTTATCAACGTTGATAAAGATCTTACAAGTACAGGCGGTACCGCGGTTGATGTAGTGCAAAACATCCCTTCCGTTACAGTAGATGCCGATGGAAATATCAGTTACAGAGGAAATCAAAATGTAAGGATATTGGTGGATGGAAAACCAAGTGAACTTTTAGGTTTAGGAAGCGGCGATATTCTTTCAAACATTCCGGCTAGCCAGATTGAATCTATTGAATTAGTTACCAATCCATCTGCAAAATATGATCCTGAAGGAACTGGTGGAATACTAAATATAATTCTTAAAAAGCGTATTGATGGCGGCTTAAATGGAAATCTTTCTGCAAACGCAGGAACGGGTGAAAAGTTTAATGGCTCACTAAATTTTAATTATAGAATACCTTCTTTTAATTTTTTTGGTTCGATTGATTCCAGACTGAATAAAATAAATAATGATGGTAATTCTTATCGTACAAATACTTTTAACAACACCAATTCTTATCTTAATCAAATTAACTCCGGCTTGTTTGATATGAGCGGAAATAGTTTTAATGCCGGATTTGATTATCTGCCTGACAACTATAATACATTTACTTTTTCTTTAAGATATCGCACATTTAGTTTTGATAACAACGGGATTGTAAAAAACACTAATCTTAATTCATTGAATCAGGTTACTAATTATTTTGAGCGTTCAAACAATGCCGATAGAAATATGAATGCTTTTCAATATACTTTAAGTTATAAAAAAACATTTGATACCAAAGGTGCCGAATTAACTGCGGATGTTATGCTCGGTGATTTTAAAATGGACAGAAATGAATCTTTTGTTCAGAAAAATTTTAATAATGATTTTACGCCTTCTACCTCTCCTGATTTGCTGCAGAAAGGTTTATCAAATAATAAGAATACACAGTGGACAATTCAATCAAATTATATTAATCCGATAGAAGGTTTTGGAAGAATTGAAACAGGATTCAAAACAACTCTTAAAAACTTTAATTCGAAAAATGATTATTTGAATTTTGATTATTCAATTAATAATTGGTTCAATGATCCAACGCGTAAAACTGATTTTGATTATAAAGAAAATGTTTATGCTGTTTATGGAATTTATTCCAATAACTTTGATCAATTTCAGTATCAATTTGGCTTGCGTTTAGAACAAGCTAATGTAACCGGAAATGAACGATCAACAGGATCGTCATTTGAAAATAATTATTTCTCTGCTTATCCAACTATTCATTTGGTCCAATCGCTTCCTGCTCAGCAAGAAGTTCAGCTTAGCTACAGCCGCAGAGTTGAAAGACCAAACAATAGAATTCTGAACCCTTATGTTGATAGAACCGATTCACTTAATATTTCTTATGGTAATCCCCAGCTTGAGCCGGAATATATAAATTCGCTTGAACTTGGCTACTCTAAATTATTTGATAAAACAGCGCTGACTTCATCATTGTTTTATAAGAATACTAATAATGCAATAACTAATTATACTATAGCAAGAGAAGATGGAGTTACAGAAACAACATGGAGAAATCTTGCTAAAAATATTTCCTATGGTTTAGAGCTTACTGCAAGCTCGCCGATATTTGATTGGTTTAGAGCCAATGGAAGTTTTACATATTTCAAAACCGAGTTTGAAGGATTTAATTCAATCAGTTCTGATTATAGCTGGCTGGGAAAACTGAACACCGCATTTACTCTTTCAAAGGATTTTAATTTTCAAATCAATTTTAATTACAATGCACCAAACATAACCCCTCAAGGTAAAATCAAAGAGCAGTATTCTACAGACTTTGCGATGAAAAAAGATTTTATGGATGGACAGCTTTCTTTAACATTTAGAGTTAGTGATATTTTTAATACAAGAAAATTTGAAACAGAAACTTTCGGTCAGAATTTCTTCTCCAATTCATATAGAAAAATGGAATCGCGTGTTGCATATCTTGGTTTAACCTATCGCTTAAGTCCCGGTAATAACAATAAAGACCGTGAGAAAAAACCGCGGGATGATAACGGTGATATGGATGTGTTTTAATTAATAAGCTTGTAAAAATTTATTCCTGAATGCCGGTGTGGTTAGCCCCGGCTTTTTTATTCTTTATAAATCTTTAAAAGTTTTTCTGCAGCAAGCGTTGGAGTAATTTTACCTTTAGCAATTTCATCTTTTATTGATTCAATTGCTTTCTGAACTTTATCATTATTATAAAATTCATCACGCAAAGAATCTTCTACCATTCTGAAAACCCATTCAATTGATTGAGCTTTTCTGCGTCGTTCAAAAACACCTGAATCTTTAACTGTCTTTTCAAATTTTTTAATCACTTCCCACAATTCAGGAATCCCTTTTCCGGTTAACGCTGATCCGGTGAATGCTTGTGGAGTCCATCCTTTTGTTGCAGGCTGAAGATAGTGAAGAGCATTGTTATAATCTGATTTTGCAATGTTAGCTTTCTTTTCATTATCGCCATCAGATTTATTTATAAGAATAGCATCAACAAGTTCCATTATTCCACGTTTGATTCCTTGTAATTCATCGCCACCACCGGCAATTAAAACAAGAAGAAAGAAATCAACCATTGAGCGAACAGTAACTTCACTCTGTCCAACACCAACAGTTTCAATCAGAATAATATCAAATCCGGCAGCTTCACAAATGGTAATTGTTTCTCTGCTTTTTCTGGTTACACCGCCAAGCGTTCCACCGGAAGGTGAAGGACGTATAAAGCAATTTTTTTCTTTAGAAAGATTTTCCATTCGTGTTTTATCACCAAGAATACTCCCTTTAGTTACCGTACTGCTCGGATCAACCGTAAGCACTGCAACTTTATGTCCTTGTTTGATTAAATACATTCCAAGTGATTCAATCAAAGTACTTTTACCGGCACCAGGGACACCGGTAATTCCAATTCGTAAAGATTTTCCGGAGTGGGGGAGAAGCTTCTTTAAAACTTCCTGTGCAGAATCGTGATGGTTCGGGTTGTTACTTTCAATTAATGTTATAGCACGAGCTAAAATATTTCTATCAAACTTTAAAACGCCATTTACATAATCATCAACTGAAAGATATTTACGTTTTGTATTACTCGTTTTATTTACTTCAGTTTTAATTTCAACACCCTTTACAACTTTCACAGCAAACTTGCCTGCCGTGGCAGGATCATCGTCCGCATTTTCCGGAGTCCAATCAGGTTTGTAAGTATTTGGTTTTTGTTTTTTCATAAAGAAAGCTTATCCTTAAATCCCTTTCCTAAGGAAAGAGACTTTAAGAAAATTTTATAAATTATTTAGCATAAAGATAACAATTCATTTTAGAATTTATTCCCATTCCCACTTTTCAGGATTCCAATTATCCTTGGTCTTAGAATTAAAAACAGGTTGGATAAAAGATTGGATTTTAGAGACTATTTCAGAAAAATTAATATTTTCATTCAGCTTATTAAGTTGTAGGAAAGATTTCCACTGTGTTTGCTTTTGAATATCATTTTTAAAAAACTTATCAAAAATGATATTCATATCTTCAATATTTGTCCCTCGGTTTTCAAATGTTTTTTGTATTGCCTCTAGTAGCACATCGCGATTAAAAGAATTTATTCTTGCAATAAATATGAGATCATAAAAATCCTTCATTCTGCTTGTAACAAAATTGAGTTTTACTATAGCTTCAAACTTTTCTGCAACTGCTGATTCGAGTGAGTAGACCAGTATTTTGGGAGATGGGAAATCCAGCAAAACAGGAAATTCAATTTCATAAGGTCCGTTAATTATTGTATCTCCAAATCCGATATCAATTGAGAAGTAACCTTTTATTGTATCCATTTTATATGGGATATGAACTCTTATTCCTTCGTTATCTGAATCTTCTTTAATTTTTTTGGCTGTAATATTTGCAGTAAGAAACTGAACACCATCCTCAACATTAATTGATGCAATCTCTTTTACTATCTCAGCACATTCTTCAATTTTGTTTAATAGAGAAATGCCCAGAAAATCTATATCCTTTGTTGGACGAAATTTCGAGACGTCTTTTGTCATTAACAAAAATGCTCCCTTCAATACCAGGCTTGATCTATAAAGAGATATAGAGATTCTATAAAGAAAACGTTCCTGAAAATAATGACGCAAAATTACATTATAGTCCCTCTTGCTTTCATTAGAAATATTCATCAATCTGTTTCTCACAGATACCGCAATATTTTTTAGTTCTTTATTCATTATGCAGTCAGACTTTTTATAATCGGCATCATAACAGTTTTAACCTGGCATATCTCAGCGTATTTTATAAGTGTTGCAATACTTTTCTTTTTTTGTCCCAGATAATTTTTGAGTGCTTGCATTGCAAGTTCTTCTCCAAGTTTATTTCTATATCTGAACATATCACATACAGTTTTTTCTTTATTATAAATTCTAATCTCACCATATTTTGTTTTGATCTCTTCTATTCCTGGATCATAAAACCTTTTTCTAAAGTAAAAGATTTTTGTCGGCGGATAGTTTATAGTTTTCTTTTTGTGCGAATGTGGAATTGCATAATAAACTTCTGATGGATTATAGTCTGTCATTTCATAATAATCGAGCGCAGACAGAAGACATATTACTCCCTTTGGTTCTGCTTTACAAACAGAGATAAGACTTACATTAACATTCTTAAAAAAACCATAATCAGCAATACGATAAACTCCTGGTTTTATTTTTTCTATTACACTTTCTTTAACCAGCTGTGCTATTTCGCGAGTATGAAAATCAGCAGATTTAAGCTCCTGCATCGTTGCAAAACCGCCGTTATTCGCCATATATTTAGTAATTTCTTCCATTTAACAAACTGTCCTATTTTACTGCCAATAATATATATTGGCAGAAGTTTAGAACCAAATGTTTTTTTGAATGATTGAGTCGAAAACAAGGTAAATACAATAAATCTGCCTAATAATCGATTCACTAGGAGAAAATATTTTTGCTGCCAATAACTTAGATTGGCAGATATTCAGAACCA
>DAIRCT010000073.1:0-16294 GCA_036796535.1 Ignavibacteriaceae bacterium | reverse complement strand
TCAGCACTGAAGGAAAGTGCATGATAATTATTGGCGCCGGAGTGAATCACTGGTTCCATAATAATCTTATGTACCGCGCTGGAATTATGGCTTTGATGCTGTGCGGCTGTGTTGGAAAAAATGGCGGAGGATTAAATCATTATGTTGGTCAGGAAAAATTAGCGCCAACAGATTCCTGGGCAACAATTGCATTTGCACGTGATTGGGTTGATGCAGTTCGTCTTCAACAAACTCCTATCTGGCATTATATAAATACATGTCAGTACAGATATGATGGAAAAACATCGAGGTACAATACAGCACCGGAAAATGAATTAACAAAAAAGCACATGGCAGATTTAATTTTTAAATCTGTACGAATGGGCTGGATGCCTTTCTATCCGCAGTTTAATAAGAACACACTTGAGTTAAATAAAGAATCTGAATCAAATAATCCGGAAGAAATAAAAAAGAATGTTTTAGAAAAACTCAAATCAAGAGAAATAGAATATTCTGTTGCCGATCCCGATGCAGAAATTAATTTCCCGAGAGTTTGGTATATCTGGCGAGGGAATGCAATTGCCGGCAGTATGAAAGGACACGAGTTTGCACTCAAACATTATCTTGGCACTCATACAAATTTAATTGCAAAGGACGACGAAGAAAAAACCGAAGAAGTTAAATGGCACGATATAGCTCCGGTTGGTAAAATGGATTTAGTTGTTGATTTGAATTTTAGAATGGATTCATCCGCACTTTATTCTGATATCGTATTGCCCGCTGCTTCCTGGTACGAAAAAAATGATTTGAACAGCACTGATATGCATTCGTTCATTCATCCTTTATCGGCAGCGATTGCACCTGTTTGGGAAGCAAAAACCGATTGGGAAATTTTTAGAAACATTGCTTTCGCAACAAGCGAGTTAGCTAAAAAGCATTTTAATCATCCTCAAATTGATGTTGTTACAGTTCCTCTTTCGCACGATTCGCCGGATGAAATTACTCAGCCCACAATCAAGGATTGGTATCTGGGAGAATGTGAAGCCATCCCCGGAAAAACGACTCACAAAATTGCGATAGTCGAAAGAGATTACACAAAAATTTATGATAAATTTATTTCGCTTGGACCAAATGCAAAAACAAAAGGTATGGGAGCACACGGCAACCATTATCAATGCGAAGATTTTTATGATGATATGATCAAATCAAATTATTTTCCTACTGAAAAAATTGATGGTAAAATTTATCCTTCACTTAAAGAAGATGTATCGGCAGCAAATGCTGTTTTGTATCTTTCATCTCTTACAAACGGCGAACTGACTCATAGAGCTTATAAATATATGGAATCAAAAACCGGTTTGGCGCTTGCTGATCTTGCCGACGGAAGCAGAGATGTAAGAATCAATTTCAAAGATTTGCAAACTCAGCCACGCAGATATAATACTTCACCCGTTTGGTCCGGACTAATGAATGATGGAAGAGCATATTCTGCATTCACTTATAATGTTGAAAGATTGGTTCCATGGAGAACGCTAACCGGACGTCAGCATTTTTATTTAGATCACGAAATGTACATCGCATTTGGTGAAAATCTTCCGACATTTAAACCTTCACCTAAACCAGAAGTTTTTGGCGACTTGAAAGAAACGTTGAAAGACGGCAGCGCAAAAGTACTGAACTGTTTGACACCACATGGCAAATGGCATATACATTCAACATATATGGATAACTTGAGAATGCTTACTCTTGGAAGAGGAATGGAACCCTGCTGGTTAAGTGAAGCAGATGCAAAAGAACTTTCTATAAATGATAATGATTGGGTTGAAGTATATAATGATAACGGTGTTTACTGCACGCGTGCAGTTGTAAGTTCCCGAATTCCAAAAGGCGTTTGCATTGTTTATCACACAGTAGAACGAACCATCTCAATACCTAAATCACAGGTTCGCGGAAATAAAAGAGCAGGTATGAATAATAGTATTACTCGAATACATTTAAAGCCAAATTTTCTTGCAGGCGGATACGGACAGTTTTCTTATCATTTTAATTATTGGGGACCGAGTGCACCAAATCGTGATACTCATGTGGTTGTTAAGAGAATGAACAAAGTAGTTTTTTAAAGGGTCGTTGTGAGTCCTAATTTATAGTGACGAAGTAATCCAAAACAATATGAAAGATTGCTTCACTCGAGGACTCGTTCGCAATGACAATATCGAAATAGAATAATAAATAATCAATAATAAATAATAAATTATGAACGTAAGATCACAAGTATCAATGTTGTTTCATCTCGATAAGTGCATCGGCTGCCACACTTGTTCTATCGCCTGCAAAAATATCTGGACAGACAGAAAAGGTGCAGAGTATATGTGGTGGAATAATGTTGAGACAAAACCCGGAACCGGCTATCCGACCAAATGGGAGGATCAAAATATTTATAAAGGCGGCTGGAAGAAAAATCAAGATGAAAACATTTCTTTAAGAGGATCTGGAAAGTACAAAGGACTGCTTAATATTTTTCATAATCCTTATCTACCGTTATTAGAAGATTATTACGAACCGTGGACATATAAATATCTTGATTTGATTGAATCACCGCAAGGTGATGATCAACCGACAGCGCGCCCCGTTTCGTTAGTGACAGGGCAACCGATTGATATTAAAACTGGTCCTAATTGGGATGATGATTTAAGCGGTACTCCGGAGTATGCACGTAACGATCCAAATATTAAGAATTTAACTCCGGCAGAGCAAGAAGCAATGTTCCAATTAGAAAAGATGGCGATGTTCTACCTACCAAGAATTTGTAATCACTGTTTAAATCCTGCGTGCGTTGCCTCGTGCCCCTCTGGCGCAATTTACAAACGAGGTGAAGACGGTGTTGTGCTGATTAACCAGCAAGTCTGCCGCGCATGGAGAATGTGTGTTACTGCTTGTCCTTATAAAAAATCATATTACAACTGGAGTACCGGCAAATCAGAAAAATGTATTTTATGTTATCCAAGATTAGAAGCAGGACTTGCCCCTGCCTGTATGCACTCCTGCGTTGGAAGAATCCGCTATCTTGGTGTACTGCTTTATGATGCAGATAAAATTCAAGAAGCAGCTTCCGCACCTGATGATGAACTGATTGATCGTCATCTCGATTTAATATTAGATCCTTTTGATGAATCTGTAATTAAAAATGCAAAAGAAAACGGAGTTGCAGACTCGACAATTGCAGCGGCGCAAACTTCACCGGTTTATAAATTTGTAAAAGTTTGGGGATTAGGGCTTCCGTTGCATTCAGAGTTTCGCACATTGCCGATGCTGTTTTACGTCCCGCCACTATTACCGGTTATGGCTTCCCTCAGTGATTCGGACAACAGCGAGCAATCCGGAAAACTTGATCCAATTGCAAAGTTCTGGAATAAGAATACACTTTACGATACATCAACCGATGCTTTGTGGGGAACAATTGAGCAGGCAAGATTTCCAATTAAATATATGGCTAATATGTTTGGCGTTGGTAATGAAGGTAAAATTAAAAATGTTTTAAGAAAACAATTAGCAGTTCGTATTCACAGAAGAAGCGTGACTGTTGGGGATATAAATAGAACTTTAGTTGAAGATGCACTTAGTGAAGTAAGCTTGAAACCTGATGATGCTGATGATATTTACAAGTTAACAGCGCTCGCAACATTTGATGACCGTTTTAATATTCCGCCGGCACACAGAGAGCAGGCTTTGGAGATGCTTGAAAATACCGGCGATGTAAAAGGTTCAACCGGATTTGGATTTAAGGAAACACCGGCGAGAGGAATTTAATTGATTATTTATTATTGACTATTGCTAATTTATTATTGACGATTGATTATTCGCTGCAAAAAAATAAGACTTTGTTAATCCTCTACGAGGATTTATTGATGTAAAAAGACTTTTTTCTACAATAATATGACCTCTACGAGGTCTAGATAAAAATAAATTATAAACATCGTAGATGTTTAATTATTGTAACGACAAATGAACCCGACAAGTACATTATCCTCGTAGAGGATAAATAATTTTTTAGTACGTTAAAGAAAAACGATTAAAGTGGTCAGAATGTTCGGAAGAAAAATAAAGAATGGCATTAAGAGTAATAGCATTTCGAGTCGTTCTACTTTTGGGCGTGGACTTATAAATAGAAAATAATAAATAATAAATCGAAAATCGAAAATCAAAAAAATGTTCTCATTACTTTTATCATATCCAAACAAAGAAACACTGGCAAAGGTGGAAGCGATACAGGAATTTCTAAATCAAAATTATCCTGATGCAGCAAAGATAATGATTGAGTTTACAGAATTTGCCAGAACAATTCCGCTCTGGAAATGGGAGGAGATTTACACACGCACTTTTGATGTGCAGGCAATTACAACTCTTGATGCCGGTTATGTTTTATTCGGTGATGATTATAAACGGGGTGAGCTGTTAGTTAATCTCAGCAAAGAACACACTAAAGCAGGTAACGATTGCAATACAGAATTAGCCGATCATCTGCCAAACTTATTGCGGCTTCTCAATAAAGTAAGCGATAAAGATTTTAAGGATGATCTTATTTATTTAATAATTAAACCTGCGCTCAAAAAAATAATTAATGAATTTGAAAGCAGAAATATTGAAAAGAAAAACAAGGTTTATGAAAAGCATCATCGCACTCTTATTCAATTTGAAAATAATTATGGAACTGTTTATCAATCTTTACTAAAAAGTTTATTGATAGTACTGAGCAAAGATTTTCCCGATGATGATAAACTTATTATTGATGAACAAAAATTCACAACCAAATTTGCAAATGAAATGGAATTACCGGATTAGGAGTATGATATGAATTTATTAAATAATTTTTTCTTCATCGCTTTGCCTTATTTAGCTCTGTTAGTTTTTCTAATTGGTTCCATCTATCGCTATAAATCAAAAAAATTTACGTACTCATCTTTATCTTCACAATTTCTGGAGACAAGAAAGTTATACTGGGGTTCACTTCCTTTTCACTGGGGAATAGTGTTTCTGTTTTTCGGTCACTTAATAGCTTTTGCTATTCCCCGATCAGTTCTTCTTTGGAATCAGCAGCCGGTTCGTTTGGCAATACTTGAAATTACAGCTTTTGTTTTTGGTATCATGACATTGTTTGGGCTCATCAATTTATTTTATAGAAGAATAACTAATTCGCGCATTCGGGTGGTAACAAATTACATGGATATAATTCTCGAAATACTTTTGCTTGCTCAAGTATTTTTAGGATTATGGGTCGCTTATGGTTTCAGGTGGGGTTCTTCCTGGTTCGCAATTGTATTAACGCCATATTTGTATTCCATCTTTAATCTTAATCCGCAAGTGGATGCTGTTATTATGTTACCTGTAATTGTGCAGCTTCATATCATTGGAGCATTCTTGATTGTAATGATTATTCCTTTTACAAGGTTAGTGCACTTTTTAGTATTTCCACTTAGTTACCTGTGGCGTCCGTATCAAAAGGTAATTTGGAATTTGGATAGAAAAAAAATCAGAAGCCCAAAAACCGAATGGACAATTCATAAACCAACCAATAACTGATTTAGTAATATGGAAGAAAAGATAATAGGTAAAGCTCATCGTATTTTATTCTTCAATACCCTGGCATTTATGATTTGTTTTTCCGCATGGATGCTGAACGGAACGTTGGTTTCCTTTTTAGTTGATAACCATGTTTTTGATTGGAGTCCAGTTCAAATTGGATGGCTTCTCGGTTTGCCGGTTTTAACCGGATCAATTTTCAGATTACCTTTTGGAATGTTAACCGATCGTTTTGGCGGCCGATATATTTTTAGTTTGCTCATGTTAATTTCTGCCGTGCCGATGTTTCTTCTTTCATTTGCAAATTCATATTTTTTATTTCTTCTTTGCAGTTTTGGGTTTGGACTAACCGGTGCAAGTTTTGCAGTTGGAGTTGCTTATACTTCAGTCTGGTATCCAGCAAAGTGGCAAGGTACCGCACTTGGCATTTTTGGATTTGGAACTACTGGCGCTGCTTTAACTACTTTAATCACCCCTTCGGTGCTACAATTTTTAACCGATCAAGGGAAAAATATAGAAAGCTGGCGCACACTCCCGATCATTTATGCATCTATACTTCTTCTAATGTCAATAATATTTTATTTCTTTACTGAAAATAAAAAACCTGAGCTTAGCGGAAAAAAGTTTACTCAACTGCTTGAACCTTTAAGCAATGTAAGAGTCTGGCGTTTCGGACTTTACTATTTTCTAGTCTTCGGATGTTTTGTTGCATTCTCTCAATGGTTAGTTCCATATTACTTAAATGTATATTACATGTCCTTTGTACAGGCGGGAATGATTGCAAGTTTATTCAGTTTTCCCGCTGGAATTGTTCGCACTCTCGGAGGTTGGTTATCTGATAAATATGGACCACGCAAAGTTCTTGTATCTGTTTTTGTTGCATCCACTATATTGGGATTGTTGTTAGTCTTTCCAAAAATGGAATTATATTCACCCGGTAAAGGAATAATTTCTAAGAACAATGGTGTAGTTACATCTATCACAGACAAGTCAATTAAGGTTGATGATAAAGATTATCCAATTACTTCTTTAAAAAGTAATGCTGATTTAGATGAAAATGATTTTATAGTTTTTCCGAAAAAAATTATGTGGCAGGAGCCTGCAGTAAAGATTGGTGATAAGGTCAAAAAGAACCAGCTTATTGCGAAAGGTATTACAAAGATTAATTTCCAGGCAAATGTAAATATTTTTGTGTTCTTTGTTTTACTAATAGGAATTTCCTGGGGACTCGGAATGGGTGCAGTGTATAAATTTATTCCGATGTATTTTCCAAATACAGTTGGCGTAGTTGGCGGCACAGTGGGTGTATTAGGCGGTCTCGGAGGATTTTTTGGTCCAATATTGTTTGGTTACTTATTGGAGTTTACAGGATTATGGACAAGCAGTTGGATATTTATTTTTATTCTTTCTCTAATTTGTTTGATTTGGATACAAATAATTATTAGCAAGATTAACAATCAAAAACTTAAGCAGGATAAATTATAAGATTAGAATTAATTGAGCGATAAATGAACTTATTAATTAACAGGCATAAAGATGAATGATAAATCAGAATTAAAATCCTATAACGATTCTATAAAACGATTTGTAGAGAAAGATAATGATCATGAAGAACTTTCTCCAATGAATCCGCCAGATGCATACAGTCCACAAAACATTGAACAGGTAGCTTACGAAAACATGCATCCCTTTCTTCAAAAATTGATAGATGAACATTTGGCATTTACAAAAGTTTTAAATGAATTTGAAGAATCACTATTAAAATGGAAAAAAAATAATTGGATTTTTACTGATGCAATTAATTCGGGGCTGAAACAATTCTTTAATTTCTTCGATGAAAAAGTTCCGTTGCACAATCAGAAAGAAGAAAAAAAGTTATTTCCACTGCTGCAAGAAAAACTAATTGAAACCGGCGAACACAATTCAAAAGATACTTCATATACAGGTATTAGTTTGATGGAGGACGAACATATTAAAGTTGCACAAGCGGCTGCAATTGTTTTTAATTTTTTAGGATTAGGAAGCCGGCTAACCGATAGTCGTTCGAAAGAAATTACATTTGAAGCAGCATTTGAACAAGGTATGGCGATTGTTGAAACTATGAAGTTACATATCTTTCGTGAGGAGAATATTTTATTCCCACAGGCAATGAAATTAATTAGTAAAGATGATATGGTGAGCTTAGTGTAATAACTTCTGAAAAATAATTAGTAAATGGGCATAATGAATTCATTTATAGATCTCGTATGAGATGACAAAATAGATTTCTCTACCGACAGGTAAGATTCGGAATGACACTTCTCAAACAGCCTCCTCTTTCTACAATATTTTAGAAATATTTACACGCCACACTTCCGGTCCACTTTCGATATTCTCCCAGCCAAATTGTTCAGATCTTTCAGCATTGAATTGATAATAAAGCGGTTTCGGATCGTGATCATTTATCAATTGAAAAGTTTCACCATTATTTAGTGAATCAAACATTTTAAAAATTGTTGGATGTTTTTCTCGTGGCGGTACGGGACGAATATCAAGTGTTTTGATTTCCATTTCTACTCCTTTAATCGTTTTATTCTTATTTCAAACCTAAGGAGTCTAAAGGATGTTTTCCTTGACTTAAGTCAGTTTTGTTAATTTATTAATTTTGCGGAATAATAATTCAAGAAATTATGTGGGACTTAATTGGCGAGATTTTTTAATTTTTTAAGATCAGTTATGAAAATTTTCTTTCCGCTTACACGAATAATTTTTTCATTCTGAAGTTTTTTTAAAGCCCTCGATAAAGTTTCAGTAATCGTACCGATATAAGATGCGACAGTAGATTTAGGAACTGAAAGTTTTATGAACGGTTCAGGAAGGTTCTCCGTTCCGGATATTTTAACCTCACTCAACAGATATTTTGCCAATCTGTTCGGAACTTCGTTAGAGGAAATATCTTCAAGCTGGTTTATTAATGATTTTAATCTCTTCGCAAATCCTGCGAGCATTTTTAAAGATATTTCGGGTTCATTATGAATCAATTCAAGAAATTGTTCTTTAGGAATCAACAGTGCTAAGGATTCTTCAAGTGCTTCTGCACTAACAGGATAATTTCCACCTTCAAATAAAGGAATATCTGCAAATGCTGTGAGTGGCTTTATTATGTGTACTACTGATTCTTTCCCCTTAGAAGAAATTTTATAAACCTTTACTGTACCTTTTAAGAGTACATAAAATCCGACATAGGCATTGTTTTCATTGAATATTATTTCATTCTTTGTAAATCTTTTTATTTTGCTGAAAGATGAAATTTTTCTTAACTGTTCGATGCTTAGTTCCGAGAACAGCTGAATATCTCGTAGCGTTGATTTTATTTTATCATCTTCAATTAACATAGAATCATAGATATTGATTTTTTACAATCGCATAATTCTGGCTAAAACAAATTAGACAGCGAATGATTAAAAGAAATTAATTTTATAAGATTTATTTTACCGGAGAAACGTTTTGGGTCGCTTTACTTTTCTGCGCAAGTTTTTCTTTCAGTCTTTCATCAAAAAGTTTCCCGATCTCAGCACCAATAATAAAAACGGCGGCGGTATAATAAATCCAAAAAGCAATAACGATTACTAACGCGTAGGCGCCATAGATTTTCCCCCACGTTTGAAAGTTAGCAAGATAGTATCCGAACAGAACTTTCATTCCAACCCACATCAAAGAAGCCCACAAAGCACCAACGAGTGCCGAGCGATGTTTTATTTTTGATGTTGGGATAAAACTGTAGAACAAATACATCAGTACTAACATTATAAAAATAGAAACAAGCACGGTAAACAACTGCTGGAAAATTGGTTGATTGAAAAATTTAAGATAAGGTGTGGATTCCGCTATTGATCTTAAAACCTCCAACAAAGGTAGAGCAAGAATTGAAGCAAAGAAAAGAAGGATTGCTATAAGTATAACAAGGAAATCTCTTAGCTTACCGAGAAAAAAATTAATATCTATATCAGTTCCATTAATTTTATTTAAAACCGTACGCATGCTGCTAAAGAACCCGCTTGCAGCAAAAAATAATCCAACAAATCCCAAAATACCTGCAACATTTTTTAATTCAATTACTTCTTCAACACGACTAAAAATTATTTGCTTTACAAAATCCGCATACTCACTGTAAGGAATTACTGTGTTGATGAAATTAATAATTTGCAATTCCATTTCTTCCGAGCTTAGAAAATTTCCCAGTATCCAAAACATAATTAGAATTAATGGAATGATGCATGTAAAAAGTGAAAAAGCTAATCCGCCCGAAAATAAAAATATATGATGCTGGTCCATTCTGTTGTATAGACCGCCAAAATAATGTTTAAGGAAGCCGGCTTTACGCTGCCAATGCGGGCGCAGATGATACAGATATCTTAGTTGTCTATAGTATTTAAAGAAAACTGATTTCTTAAATATTTCTTGTACTTTATTCACCGGACATTATTCCAGGAATTGTGTTGTAATAAATATCGAAAAGTTCTTTAACACTTACTTCAAATAAATTTTTTAACTTTAATTCACTGCCGGAAACGAAACCCAGCTTTGTGAATTTAATACTAGAGATTTTAAGTTCACGTTCAAGATCAAGAAGTTTTTCTTTGGAAACAGAAATTATTATTCTTGATTGAGATTCTGAAAACAAAGAAAAATCTTTTCTGGATTTGATTGGAATCTCAACTTCACATCCAATTTGCTTTTCCTGGTTAATGATACAGCACTCAGCTAATGCAGAAACAATTCCACCTTCAGAAATATCGTGTGCAGATTTTATTAAACCTTTTCTAATAAGATTTAATAAAGTGTCCTGTAATTTCTTTTCTTCATCAAGGTTTATTGTTGGAGATTCACCCGCAACTTTGTTATGAATAACTTTTGCGTATTCACTTCCGCCAAGTTCTTCTTTGTCCTCACCTAGTAAATAAATTACATCGCCTTCATCTTTAAAGTAAGATGTTGTAATGTGTTTTAAATCTTCAACCAATCCAACCATTCCGATTGTCGGCGTTGGATAAACTGCAGTATCAGGTGATTCATTATAAAAACTTACGTTGCCACCCGTAACTGGAGTATCAAAATGTCTACAAGCTTCTCCCATTCCCGCTATCGCTTGAGCAAATTGCCAGTAAACTTCCGGCTTGTATGGATTACCAAAGTTCAAACAATTTGTAACACCAAGCGGCACGCCGCCGGAACAAACAATATTTCTTGCAGATTCAGCAACTGCAATCTTTGTTCCTTCTTTTGGATTAAGATAAACATAACGAGAGTTGCAATCTGTTTTCATTGCTAATGCTTTTTTAGTTCCTTTAACTAAAATAACCGCAGCATCGCAGCCGGGACCAACAACTGTATTTGTTCTAACCATTGAATCGTATTGATGATAAACCCATTGTTTTGATACAATGTTTGGAGATGAAAAAACTTTTAAAAATACTTCTTTTAAATCTTTTGGTTCAGGTAAAGTTTTTGAATCAAACTTTCTGGTCTCTTTTAAGTACTCAGGTTCTTTTTGTTCACGGATGTAAACAGGAGCACCGCCGCCAAGCACTAAATCAAATGGTGGCATTGTTGCCATACGTTCACCATGATAATCAATATGAAGCAAACCATCATCAGTAACTTCTCCAATAATTTCACAATGTAAATCCCATTTTTCAAATACGGACTTTACACGATCTTCATATCCTTTTTTAACACAGCATAACATTCGTTCCTGACTTTCACTCAACATTATTTCATAAGCTGTCATCCCCTTTTCACGCAATGGAACTTTATCAAGATTGATCTTCATTCCTGATTCGCCTTTTGCACTCATCTCACTTGTTGAGCAGGAAATTCCCGCCGCACCCATATCCTGAATTCCGATCAGCAAATCATTTTTAATAATTTCTAAAGTGGCTTCGAGCAAAAGTTTTTCTGTAAATGGATCACCAACCTGAACAGATGGACGTTTTGCTTCAGACTTTGCAGAAATTTCTTCGGATGCAAAAGTGGCACCGTGTATTCCGTCTCTTCCTGTTGATGAACCAACAATCATTATCGGATTGCCAACACCTTTTGAAGTAGCCGAAGCAACGTGCTTTTTGTTTACAATTCCAACTGCCATTGCATTAACAAGCGGATTGCCCTGATAAGACTCATCAAAGTAAACTTCTCCAGCAACGGTCGGAACTCCGAAGCTGTTTCCGTAATCTCCAATACCGCGAACAACGCCATCAAATAAAAATCTTGTGCGTGCATCTTTTAATGATCCAAAACGAAGTGAGTTTAATGAAGCAATTGGACGAGCGCCCATTGTAAAAATATCACGCATAATTCCACCAACGCCGGTTGCTGCCCCTTGATATGGCTCTACTGCTGATGGATGATTATGACTTTCAATTTTAAATGCTACAGCTAAATCATCACCAATATCTATTAGTCCGGCATTTTCTTCACCAGCCGCAACTAATAATCTTCCGCCGCTGCGTGGTAAAGTTTTTAATTGTGCAATGGAATTTTTATAACTGCAATGTTCGCTCCACATTACAGAAAAAACACCAAGCTCTGTAAAAGTTGGAGTGCGACCGAGAATTTTTAAAATCTTTTCCCATTCTTCTTTAATTAAACCGTGCTCTAACGCAAGCTCAAAAGTAACTTCAGGTTCTTTCATCAATCTTCCAGATGGATTTAAAATAGTTTGAAAATTTTATAAGGAAATATACAGGAATGTTGAATAAATCGCTTTGTTAATTTATTGTAATACGAACCCCACTTGTTTTCTCCCCTTTCGTAAAGGGGAGAATTTAAAAGTCCTTCCCTTTGCGAAAGGGAAGGATTTAGGATGGGTTCATACTTTGCAGCTCTTTGACTTTAATTTCTATACTCTTCATAACACCATCCAAATCACTAAACACATCGTCATTCCTAAATCTTAAGAATTGAATGCCTAAAGTTTCAATAAATTTTTGTCTTTCTATATCGTATTGAATTATATCACCGTCCGCAAAATGAATATCTCCATCTATTTCAATGGCAATTCTTAACCTCGGGCAATAAAAATCCAAAACAAATTGATTTATGCTAAACTGTCTTAAAAATCTTTCATTTAGTATTTGTCTTCTTCTAAGATAAATCCAGACTCTTTTTTATGCTTCGGTTGTATTTTTTCTAAGAAACCTACGTTTCTCAAGCTCTGATTTTTTATTGAATAGTTCAGTCATCTACTATTTACGGTTTATTATTGTAAAATATATCTGCAATTTTAACCCCACTTGTATTCTCCTCCCGAATTAAGTTTGGGACAAGCTCATTCATAAATGAGCGCGAGTTAAGTCCCTTCCCTTAGGGAAGGGATTTAGGGATGGGCTAAGTATTCTTCCCAAATCTTAAACAACTGATAAGTTGCATAAATATCTTTAGAACAATAAACAGCAATATCTTTTATTCTTCCGGCTTCATAAAGAGTTTTTACTTCCATTCCGGAAATGTCTTTTGATTTTGGGGATTCAATTCCAAATGCGTGGCAGTAAAAATCCAGGTTAAATTTTCTTGTCGTGCTGTAAAAAGTAAATTGCTCAAGTAAATCAATATGCTCATCGCCATAACGGTAAGCCATTAAGTTTTTACTCGGCTTAACCTTTAACATCGCAGAACGCATCATTAAAAACGGGACATCAAAGTTCCTTCCGTTAAATGTTATTAACTGATCAGCATATTGCGCAATACGCCAGAAAGATACCAGCATTTCTTTTTCAGGCAGACCTTTGTATTGCACATTTGTGGTTTCAGAATTCCATTCTTCTGTTTTATCTGATTCGTAGTAAACGTAAGATTTTTCTTTTTCAACATCATACATTCCAATGGCAATGCATTTTGCAGTGAAAGGATATAATGAGGTGTAACGGATTACTTCGTCTTTCATCGCTTCTTTTTTGGCGGGATCTATTTCTTTATCAGCATACTTTAGCAAGTATTCGCGCTGAGTTTCGGATAGTGTTTCAAAAGGCAAGGCACAGGTTTCTATATCAAAAACTATTCTTCTCATAAATCACCCGTTTTTATTTGAGTGATTTAAATATAAATAAATATTTTAATCAAAAAATAAGGAACCCGAAAAGGTATGAAAATATTTTTTACAAGTATCCCAAATGAAAATTGAGACTAATCGCTCTTATCAAAATTCGGCAGTACTACAAAACAATAAATCGTTCAATTTCTAACTTCCCTTTGCACTTCGCACCATCTTTTCAATTTGATCCCACATTTCATTTGGGATTGCCTGAAGAATATTAAATTGTCCGGCACCATTTATCCATTCACCGCCGTCAATTGTAATCACTTCGCCATTTATATAAGAAGAGAAATCCGAAACAAGATACGCAGCTAAGTTTGCAAGTTCCTGATGTTCACCGACACGTTGAAGTGGAACTTTCTTTTTTAAATCAAATTTATTTTGAAGATCGCCGGGCAGTAATCTTTCCCACGCTCCTTTTGTTGGAAAAAGTCCCGGTGCAATTGCATTAAAACGAATCCCATATTTCGCCCATTCAACAGCAAGCGAACGAGTGATTGCAAGAACTCCTGCTTTTGCTGCTGCTGATGGAACAACAAATGCAGAGCCCGTCCAAGAATATGTTGTAACAATATTCAGAACAGTTGCACTTTGTTTTTTTTCAATCCAATGTTTTCCAAATGCGAGTGTGCAATTGTATGTTCCTTTCAAAACAATGTTGATGATAATATCAAAAGCTTTGTTAGATAGCCGCTCGGTTGGACTGATAAAATTTCCGGCTGCATTATTTACAAGCACATCAACTTTGCCAAATTTTTCAACTGATGCTTTTAACAAGTCTTCAACTTGTTTGTAATCGGAAACATCACAAGCAAAAGGGAAAACTTCATTTTTTGTTAATGAAGAAATTTCATCCGCAGTTTTTTGAAGCACATCAAGTTTACGACTTGTGATAATAAGTTTTGCACCAAGCTCCGAAAAATATTTTCCCATTGCTTTACCAAGTCCCGTTCCACCGCCGGTGATTAGTATTACTTTATCTTTCAGTGAACCTTCTTTTAACATTGGTGCGTTATAGTTTTGTTGTGACATAAATTTCTCTTCATTAATGATTTTTAATTTTTACACATCTGGTTATTAAATTAAAATTTATAGAAATATTCATTGCGTCTGTTGTGAATTATTAGAACACTTTGCGAGATAATATTTTCTCGCAAAGTTCACAAAGAAGCGCAAAGTTCGCAATTCATATTTTTTATAAATTAATTAGAAGCAATATCCATTCGCTTCAATCATTCTGTCAGCGATGTTTCTTCTCAACTTAGTTGTGTTCACAAGATCGAACTTTGTAAATCGTTTCAATCCAAGTGTTAAAAGTTTTAGTTCATCGCCTTCTGCAAATGATGCAATTGCGTGTTTGCCGTAAACATTAATTCTTTCCATTGCATCACTAACATAAACTTTTGTCATATCAACATAAGGTTGAAGTTCAGCTTCGCTTTTCATCGTCGCTAATTTTTGTGTACGAAGAATTGCTGATTCTGAGGTGTAAACCTCAATCAACATATCGGTCAAACTCATAATCACTTCTTGCTCATCAGCTAACTTTTGCATAAACTTTTGAACAGCCATACCGGCAGTCATCAAAATTGCTTTCTTTGCATTTTGAATTGCTTTCATTTCTTTAGCAAGAACGCCGGTTGGTTCTTCACCAAATTCTGGAACACTCATCAATTCTTTTTGAATTGCCATTGCCGGACCGAGTAAGTTTAATCTTCCTTTCATCGAACGTTTAACAAGCATATCAACCGTAAGCAAACGATTGATTTCATTTGTACCTTCAAAAATTCTGTTGATTCGTGCATCACGATAACCACGAGCAGCTGGATATTCTTCCGAGTAACCATAACCACCGTGAATCTGAACAGTTTCATCAACAACATAATCTAAAACTTCTGAACCAAAAACTTTTAACATTGCGGCTTCAATTGCATACTCTTCTGCAGCACCAATCATTGCTTCGCTGTAGCTTTTACCACTTGCCATCAATTCGTGTTCTTTGTCATTGATTAAACCGCTTGTTCTCATAGTTGCAGATTCAGCAACAAAAATTCTGATTGCTTGTTCTGCTAATTTATGTTTGATAGCTCCAAAGCTTGCAATAGTTTTACCAAATTGTTTTCGTTCATTTGCATATTGAGTAGCAATCGTACAAAATCTTTTTGCACCGCCGGTTGTCATCGCGCATAATTTGTAACGACCAACATTTAAAACATTGAAAGCGATGTAATGACCTTTACCAATTTCTCCTAAAACATTTTCAACGGGAACTTTTACATTATCCAAAAACAAAGCGCGCGTAGATGAACCTTTAATTCCCATTTTATTTTCTTCTTCTCCGCGAGTAAATCCAGGAGAATTTGTATCAATGATGAAGCAAGTAAATTTATCACCATCAACTTGAGCAAAAGTAATTAAAATATCAGCAAAGCCGCCGTTAGTGATCCACATTTTTTGACCGTTAAGAATGTAATACTTTCCATCATCAGAAAGTTTGGCAGTTGTTTTTGCTGAGAGTGCATCTGAGCCAGAAGTTGGTTCGGTTAAACAGTAAGCAGATTTCATTTCACCGCTTGCAAGTTTGGGAAGATATTTTGCTTTCTGTTCGTCATTGCCGTAATAAAGAATTGGCAATGTTCCGATTCCAGTATGAGCAGCGAATGA
>DAIRCT010000072.1:0-16407 GCA_036796535.1 Ignavibacteriaceae bacterium | reverse complement strand
AATCCAAATTTTGAATCCGCAATTAGTGCAAATTTTTATCATATTTTTGTAAGTGTTGTTAATTTATTATTGCTAATAAAGTTAAGCTTAAATTGCGATATGAAAATTTTTAATAAATATTTTTTTATAATCTCACTAATAATCTTTAGTGTTTCTTTTTTGTTCATCAGTTGCGATGATACACTAACAACCGCTAATGTTGATAGTAAAATAATTCCGACTTCCAATGTTAGTTTTGCTGAACATATCTACCCGGTATTGCAAGTAAAGTGTGCTTTTACCGGTTGTCATGCCGGAGCTAGCCCTGCGGGTGGACTTGATCTTACAAGCTGGGTTAATGTTACTGCAGATCCTAATGTAGTTTTTCCCAAAGAACCAAATTTAAGTAAACTTGTTTGGGCAATTAATGGAACTGCCGGAGTTCCTGAAATGCCGCCCAGATATAGTGGATTAGTATTAACTCAAAATCAAATACAAGGAATTATAACCTGGATTAAAGAAGGTGCTCTAAACAATTAAATCCATTTCATTTCTTTATACCAGTCACAAGTCCTTTTAATTCCATCTTCGATATTAATTTTTTGTTTATATCCCAATTCCCTCATAGCTTTTGAAGTATCACACGTCCAGAATTGTTGTGTTATATCTTTTGCTTTTTCGATATTCAGTGTAGCTGGTTTGCTGCTGAAGATTGCGAAAAACTGAGCGATTGCTGCAATTGTATAAACTAAAAAATGAGGCACTTTAATAATAATTGGTTTTTTATTCAGGACTTTTGATGTAATGGAATTTATTTCTTCCCAGGTATAAAACTTTTCCGAACCAATAAAATAAATTTGTCCTATTGCTTTTTCATTCACTGCCGCGAGATAAAATCCTTCGACCAGATCAACAGCATGAATTAAACTTAGTTCTTTTTTATTAAAACCAATAGTGGTTGTTAGCCCTTTATTAAATGTTTGAAAGTATATAAAAATCTCTGTATCACGTTCACCATAAACTGCAGGAGCGCGGCAAATTGTAACAGGCAGCTTATCTTTATATGATAGTGCCAGTCTTTCTTCTTCTAACTTACTTTTTCCATAAGTTGTAATAGGTTTACAATCAGAGTTTTCATCAACAGGTTTATCTTTGGTGGAAGGTCCGGTAACTGTTTGACTGCTTACAACTAAAAATCTTTTAATTGATGAAACATTTTCTTGCGCAACTTCTAAAAGATTTCTTGTTGTTTCAACATTCCCTTTAAAGTAACCTTCTTTTGTTTTGGATTTAACTACACCTGCAACGTGGAAAATATAAGTAGCATCTTTAAATGCCTTCCTTAAACCATCTTTATCAAAAAGTCCACAATCAAATAATTCAATGTCTTTACTTTTTAACCATTTTAAATCACTGGATTTTCTAACAATACATCTTACCTTAAATCCTTTTGCTAAAAGATTATCAACAAGATGACTTCCTACAAAACCATTGGCACCTGTAACTACTGCTATTTCTTGAGTTTGCATAATTATGTTTATTTGTTTTTAAGGGTAATTAGATATAAATTTTGCACGCAATTTAATAAAAAGTCGCATCAGTTTCGTTTAATTACATCAGTTTAGGAGGAATTTTTGGATATTTTTAAGAAGTGTTACGAGTTTACACGCGCAGATGATATTAAAGCTCTTGGTGTGTATCCTTACTTCAGACCTATCGAAGAAAATGAGGGACCAGTTGTTCAGATTGAAGGTAAAAGAATCATTATGGCTGGATCAAATAATTATTTAGGATTAACCGGTCATCCACACGTAAAAGAAGCCGCTATCAAAGCAGTTGAAAAATATGGGACAGGTTGCTCCGGCTCAAGATATTTAACTGGCACACTGGATTTACATATCGAATTAGAAAGCAGATTAGCAAAGTTTTTTAAGAAAGAAGCCGTATTACTTTTTAGTACAGGTTATCAAACCGCTCAAGGTATTATCCCAACTTTGGTGCAAAGAAATGATTTTGTTATTTCGGATAAAGACAATCACGCTTGTATAGTTGCCGGAACTTTAATGACTAAAGGTGCGATGGGCGGATTAGTTAGATATAAACACAATGATATGGATGATTTAGAAAAAGTCATTTCTAAACTACCTGAGGATACCGGAAAATTAATTGTTACCGATGGTGTG
The DNA here is from genome assembly GCA_036796535.1 of Ignavibacteriaceae bacterium. Lineage (GTDB taxonomy): Bacteria > Bacteroidota > Ignavibacteria > Ignavibacteriales > Ignavibacteriaceae > IGN3. Next base: position 14,245 of record DAIRCT010000072.1, on the reverse strand, counting down.
TTTAGTACCGGCGGTGAAATTGTCGATCTTCCGACTTTAAATAAAATTGCTAAAAAATATGGCGCAAGGGTTATGGTTGATGATGCTCATGCAGTTGGTGTTATTGGAAAAGGTGGCAGAGGAACTGCAAGTGAATTTAGCTTAGAAAATGAAATCGATTTAACGATGGGGACTTTTAGTAAAACTTTTGCTTCACTTGGCGGATTTGTTGCCGGAAGTGAAAGAATAATAAATTTCCTTAAGCATTTTTCATCAGCTTTAATTTTTAGTGCATCACCAACGCCGGCTTCAGTTGCATCCGCACTTGCTGCATTGGATGTTCTAGAAGCAAATCCTGGCCTTGTAACCAAATTGATTGATAATGCTAATTACATGCGTAAAAATTTAAAAGCAAAAGGATTCAACGTTCTGGAAGGTAGAACGGCTATCGTTCCGGTTATTGTTGGTGATGATTCATTAGCTTTTCAAATGTGGAAATTACTTTATGATAACGGAGTATTTGTTAATGTATTTATCTCACCTGGCGTTCCCGCAGGAAGACAAATGATGAGAACAAGCTATATGGCTACCCACGAAAAAGAACATCTTGATGAAATTATTCAGGTATTCGAGATGGCTGGCAAACAAATTGGTCTTATCTAATTATTAATTAAATTAAATTCAAAGGCATACTTTTTATAAGTATGCTTTTTTTTATGAGGTTGTTGATGGAAACTATTACAATTAAAAAAGTCGAGACAAAATCTGATTTAAATACTTTTATAAAATGTCAATGGAATTTTTATAAAAACGATCCCAACTGGGTTCCACCACTAATCATGGAAAGAAAAACTTTATTAGATAAAAATAAAAATCCTTTCTTTAAGACGGCTGAGGCAGATTATTTTATTGCATATAAGAATGACAAAATTGTTGGTAGGATTGCCGCAATAAAAAATGATATTCATCTTAAATATCATAACGATAACACAGGATTTTTTGGATTTTTTGAGAGTACTAACGACCAAAAAGTGGCAAATGCATTATTTGATACCGCAAAAAAATGGTTAAAGGGAAAAGGATTGACGGCAATGCGTGGTCCCGCAAATCCATCCAGCAACGATGAATATGGAATGCTGTTCAAAGGGTATGATGATCCTCCAAGATTGTTGATGACATATAATCCAAAATATTATAACGATCTATGCGAGAATTATGGAATGAAAAAAGCTAAAGACCTTTTAGCTTATAAACTCGAAAACCATAAAGTAATGGGATCAGAAAAATTAAAAAGAGTTCAGCAGCTTGCGCGTGAGAGGTACAAATTAAAAATCACTCAGCTTGATATGAAAAATTTTAAGAATGAACTAGAAAAAGTTAAAATAGTTTACAATAAAGCGTGGGCACCCAATTGGGGATTTGTTCCGATGAGTGATGATCAGATAGATGCAATGGCTAAAGATTTAAAACCGCTGGTTGAACCTTCACTTGTTTTGTTTGGCGAAATTGATAATCAACTTGTTGGATTTGCCCTAGTTATGCTGGATTACAATCAAATTTTTATAAATATGAATGGGCGCTTATTGCCATTTAATTTTATAAAACTTTTTACGCAAAAGAAAAAAATTAAATGGGCAAGAATTATTACTTTAGGCATTATTCCTGAACATCAGAAAAAAGGATTGGATGCAGTATTTTATTGGGAAATTGTTAATCGCGCACATGCTGTAGGAATTGATCTGGGAGAAGCAAGCTGGATACTTGAAGATAACGCAATGATGAATCGTGGTGCCGAAGTAATGGGCGGCGATCCTTATAAAACATATAGAATATGGGAGATTGGTATTTAATTAAATTACTCAAGTTGACCGCTTGTTCTTGTAAACCGTTTTAACGGTTTTTTGTCAAGTGAATAATTCGACAATCATCTTGAGTAAATTACCTGAATAATTATTCTGAGGAGTTAATGCGTATCCTCTTTTCTTTTGTGTTGTTTTGCAATTTTATTTTTGCACAATACAACTCAACAATGTATGATCTTATCAAAACTACCTACGAAAGAAGTTTTGACAAACAAATAATCCAAAGCTATCTCAAATCAGAATCCGAAGAAAAAATTAAAGCGGCTCTTCTTAGCATAAGCCAGAGTGACGACACTTCTTTTGTCCCCGAAATTATAAACCTGGATTTATTAAAATACGGAAGTGAAGTTAGTTTTGCTCTTGGTCAAATCGGGAAATGCAATCAATCAATAAACTTTTTGTGGAAATATCTAAACTCCTCTCCCCCGTCCGCACAATATCCCAATATATTCTTTGCAATTGGTAAAATTGGGACTGAAGAAGATATAAATAAACTTGTTAGATTTTATACGTCATTTGATACTATAATCTTTCCGTTCGAAGGAATATCCAGAGCTATACTTCAATTTCAGTTAAGAGGTATTAGACATGATACTTCTAAATCGGTTTTAGAAAAGGAAATTTTACAATATCCAAACAATAAATATCGAGTTGCAGAAGCACTTTTTGTTTTATCAAGATATAACAGTTCCGCCCGCGTAATTGATAAGTTAAAAAAGATTTTACTGGATCAAAATAAAATTAAATCACAGTATTCAGAAAAAGCGGATTCATTAGAACTATTAAAGATGGCTTGCAATCAATATGCTTTGATGAATTTTCAAAAATTAAAGTTCTTTCCGACTGAAGGAAAATTTCTTAAATCAATATTTAGCAATGATGATATTTTATTTTATATCGAATTAGCAAAGAGTATCGTATATCTTGATTTTACTAAGAATAACGTAGGTTACCTGCCAACTGTCTTTCAAATACTGGATGAGAAAAATCTTAATGTAGCAATACAAGGGGCAAGATCATTAGGCGAAATTGATAGTTCAATTATAATTAAAAATAAAATTTTTGTCCGCAGAAGAGTATTAACGGCAATAACCGATTATAATATAGATATGCAAATTAGATCAGAATTATTTTTAACTGGTTACAAACTACTGGGAAACTACAAAGAATTCTCGCAAATAATAAATTGGTTTAAGGCAAAAGATGAAACAAAAATAAAATTTGCCGCATTAAATCCCGATACTTTAAATGCTGTAAAAAGTTTAATACAATTCTATAGCTCTCCTAAAATAAATAGTAAAATTGAATCCCTTACACAACTAGTTAGTTTTATCCAAAATAAAAATTATCAATCCAACTTGCTGCCAATTATTTTAGATGCAATTGCATCCAACTACCCGCCTCTTATTTCAATTGCTGCAGAAGGAATTGATGCAAATTTTATATTGAACAATTCAAAGCGATTAAAAGAAATTCTATCCGAACAATTAATTACTTATAAAGATAATCCAGATTTTCTTGAAGCTATAATGTCTTTAATAAATCTGTCGGAAAAGATTGATAAAGATTTTTATTCTTTAATGATTGATAAAGTTAAATCATCAAAACTGTATTCACTAAGAAAATTTATTGCTGCAAAAACAAGCAGCACTTCTATTGGATATAAAGAACTTGATAAGTTTGAAGATATCTGGAACTATGCTTTCAAATACAAACAGGCGATTATTAATACTTCCAAAGGAGTTATAACTATTCAGTTTAATTCAGAAGTTGCACCGATTACTGTTGCCAATTTTTGTATGCTTGCTAAAAACAATTTTTATAATGGAATTATTTTTCATCGCGTAGTACCGGGATTTGTAATTCAAGTCGGTGATCCAACGGCTACAGGTTGGGGCGGACCAGGTTATGATATTGTATCTGAATTTTCTGATTCACATTTTGGTATTGGTTATGTTGGTATGGCAAGTGCAGGGAAAGACACTGAGGGTTCGCAATTTTTTATAATGCAGGGAAATTATCCACACCTGAACAGCAGATACAGCTTATTTGCAAAAGTTATAAACGGGATGGAAGTAGTTTACAACATCACACAAGAAGATAAAATTTTATCAATTGAATTGATTGATTAAACTACTCCAACAGATCATCATATTTTGCGGCGTGTGATGGATCAATCTGTTTTAGAGTTCTAAATATTGTCACATCGGGATAATCACGCAGGAGTTCTATAAACTCACCATATTTAGTATCAAAAAATAAACGGATTAAAACACTGTTGATATCTGATTTACTTTTCATCAGTGAAAGTACATTAATAATGTTAACAATTTTTTCCTGTGCGTCTTTTTTATTTACCTGATATTCATCTACACCATAATAATATCTGAATAGTGCTTCGCGAAAATTTCTGTACTTATCATTTAATAAATCCTCACATAATCCCCATCTGCTAAATGTGGCATTGGATCTTTCCCAACCTTTTTTATTTCCGCTATTGTTACCAAGATTAACTATATCAAATGCTTTTTTAAAGAAAGGTGTACCGCCAAGCTCAGCCCAGGTATCCCAATCAAATCCAATAATTATATTTGCATAGTAATCAAGAAAACTTGTAATAGGATCGAATGTGGATTGATTTGGATATAATGCCTGATTTTTTACGTAACGAAAACTCCATGTAGGATCATTAATTGTTATCATCGGTGATTGGCGTGTAGATTTATAAATTGGTCGTGTTGAAACAACAACTACTTGAGCAGCGTAATCATTATCTCCGGATGACGATGTAAAAAAAATATTTAATGAACAATCAATCTTCTGCCCTTTCCAGGTTTCACTAGTAAATTGCGTTGTGTTCATATAAGATTCGATTACACCGGCAAAATCCGTAAGCAATTCCCGGTTCAGAACAGGTAATCCTTCATAATTAACGCTTACCTTGCAATTAAGTTCCTGACTAAAAGAAATACTGGAATAAATTAGACTTAGAAAAATTAAATATTTCATTATTACATCCTGATTAAATATTTATTGATTTAATATAGAAATTTAGATATAATGGAGCAATCACTTATATAACATTATGAAACTATCTTATACAATAATAATATTTTGTACACTAACTTTAAGTGCATATAGTCAGTACAATCCCGGCGCTAAACAAATTTCCCTTTCAAATTCTGATGTTGCATTAAGCAACGACGTTTTTAGTCTCTTCAACAATCCCGCCGGATTATCCCAAATGAATTGGAGAGAAATTGGAGTTTACTACTCGCCTGCTCCGTTCGGACTTACAGAATTAGCTAACGGATACGTTGCTTACCATGAACCAACGGATATTGGCTCATTTGCTGTCGGTGGGATGAGTTATGGATTTGAACTTTACCGTGAAGCAAAAATTTCACTGGGGTATTCCTATAATTATCAAAATAAATTTTTTGCAGGCGCAGCAATTAATTATCAAACTGTATCTATCCAAAATTATGGCAATGATGGAGTTTTATTTATCAATGTAGGTGGATTAGCATATATTACAAATTCATTACGGTTTGGATTTGTTATCCAAAATTTAAACAGAGCATCTTTTGGTAATGATAAAGATCAGATTCCTATGATTATTAATTCGGGATTTTCTTATGATGTTGTTGATGATATGACAGTTAATTTAGCTATTGAAAGGGATATTGATTATAAAGCATCGATTCAGTTTGGAATAAATTATGACATAATTGAAAACCTTTCATTAAGAACCGGATTTTCTAATGAGCCATCTAAATATAGTGCAGGGATTGGGATTAATTATTCAATCTTTAGTTTTGATTATGCAATGTTCACACATACAGATTTAGGATTAACTCATCAAGCGGGTGTTATAATTAGTTTTGGTAAAGAGGTCAGCAGAAATAAAATGATTAAAAAATATTTGGGTTTAGAATAATTTGAAAATATTCTACTATATTTTTTTACTAATATTATTGCCATTGAACATTTTATTTGCTCAGTTTGATAGCACAGCAATAATTACTGAAGATGTACTTGATAATATTTTAGATGAAACTGATGAAGAAGTTGATAATTCAGAACTTGTTGATATCATAGAGGAGTTTACGCGAAACCCGATAGATATAAACACTGCAGATGTTATAGAATTAACAAAGCTTCCGGATTTAGATCAGCAATCAGCAGAGCTTATTATCGAACATCGTAAAAAATTTGGTCCATACTTTTCAGTTAACGAACTTTATGCAATTCAGAATTTAGACAAGCAAGTCATTCAGTCCATATTACCTTTCATTAAGGTTTCAAAAACTAATGAATATAATGAACAACCTGCGGATATTAATGTTGAATCAGAATCTTTTCTAACTAAATCCAGAGTTTATCTTCGCAGCCGAATTGTTAATGATTTGCAGGATCGAAAAGGATTTGTAAACGGTAAATATCAGGGATCAAAACTAAAAAATTATAACAGGTTGCTTTATAATTATAGTAATAATTATCAGATTGGATTTTTAAATGAAAAAGATCCTGGTGAAAGATCGTATACAGATTTTACTTCTTTTCATTTTCAAATAAAAGATATTAGTGTATTAAAAAATTTTGTTGGCGGTGATTATGTCCTTGAATATGGACAAGGACTTGCGCTTTGGAGTCCATTTGGATTTTCAAAAGGTGCAGATGCTATTTATCCGGTTAAGAAAAAAGCAAGGTATCTCCGCCCTTATACAAGCTCACTTGAGTATCGCTATTTCAGAGGAGCTGCAGCACGCGTTGAACTTAATAACTTCAGCTTAACTGCATTCTATTCCTCAAATACTTTTGATGCAACTATCGATTCCATAACAGGTGAAATTACTTCATTCGGGCAAACAGGTTTTCATCGTTTTCAAAGTGAGCTAAATAAAAAGAATGCGGCAAGAGCAAAATTAGTTGGCGGTGTTGTTGATTATCGTTTTCTTGGTAAGTACAATATAGGTGTTATTTATTATAATGCTTCTTTTGATAGAAACATTGAATCAAAATCAATTTATGATTTAGGTGGAGATAATTTTAATTATCTATCCTCCTATTACGATTTAAATTTTTCTAAAATTAATCTCTTTGGCGAGTTTAGTTTTGACGGAACTTCAGTTGCTTCAATTAACGGGATACAGTTTACCGCAGCACGTAATTTTATTTTTACCACCTCTGTGAGAAGTTATCCGAGAAATTATAAAAATTTATATGGATTTGGTTTTAGCGAAAGAACCGGTAAAATCAATAATGAATTTGGTATTTATTCCGGACTTAAATGGAAATCACAATTTGGTGTAATAAATTTTTATTATGATATATTCAAATTTCCTTATCGAACTTCTGAAAATTCTTTATCGAGCGAGGGCAATGAATTTCTAGTTGATTTTGTTTCAAAACCATTCACAAAGTTTGAAACAAGACTACGATATAAATATGAAAACAAAGAAATAACTGAACTGATTAACTCAAATGAAAATATTGTTAGAAGGTTAAAACAGATTGTTCGCACTGAATTTATTTTTGATTTATCAAAAAGCTTACGATTGAAAACAAGATTGGAATACAATCATTTTTTTATAAAAGATGCCGCAATAAAAGAAAATGGATTTTTAATGTTCCAGGATATTAGATACATCCTTAAAAATGATTTTACAGTTTACGGAAGAATAATATTTTTTCAAACCGATTCCTTCAACTCTGCCATTTATGAATTTGAAAATGATTTATTAGGCATAATGCCCAATTTGGCGATGTATGGAAAAGGTATTCGGATGTATCTGATTGTTAAATATAGACCAATACAATTTTTATCAATCTCTGCAAAATATTCTGAAACTTATAAACCGCAGGAAACATCTTTAAGTTCGGGGGATAATGAAATAATTGGAAATGTTGATAATCGAATCAGTTTACAGATTGATATGAGCTTCTAAAAAGGAGTGCTGGAGTAATGGAATGTTGAAATTTATTATTAACAAAATAAAAATTTCAAAACTCCATCATTCCAAAATTCCAGTCTATTCATACCTTAAAGCTTCAATCGGGTCGAGGTTAGCCGCTTTGTATGCTGGATATGTACCAAAAATTACACCCACAGCAATACAAAGTGATAGACCAATAAATACCCATTCCCAGGGTATCGCGGCTTTAGCATTTAGTAAACCGCCTGCAAGGTTTCCAATACCCACACCAATTGCAATTCCGAATAATCCACCGATTAAACAAAGAATAATTGCTTCAAATAAAAACTGAGTAAGTATCCATGTTTTTCTTGCACCTAATGCTTTTCTGATTCCAATTTCTCTAGTTCTTTCTGTAACTGAAACAAGCATGATATTCATAATTCCAACACCGGCAGCAATTAAAGCAATAAGAGAGATTGCCAGTGCGATAATTTTAATTGGATCAGTAATCTTATTTATCTCACTAATCATTGATTCATTACTGAAGATATAAAAATCATTGGGCTCACCTGCGGCAACTTTTCTGATTGTGCGCATATATCCGGTTGCAGCTTCAATAACAGACTGGTAGTCTTCCGAGCTATGCGTCATAACCGTAATATTAACAGAGCGGCTGTATTTGCCGTACATAGATTGCCACGTTGTTATAGGTATAATTACATAACTATCGCGGCTGGAGCCAAACAGAGCAGCTTGTTTTTCAATTACACCAATAACTTTTAATGGTCTGCCATCAACACGAATTGTTTGTCCAATTGGATCAACATTTGGGAAAAGTTTTTCTACAATCGGTTGAAATATTAAACATACATTAGCCGAGTAATTAACATCATTCTCCCGGAGATCTCTACCATATTCAACATTCCAATCATTAGTTCTCATAGCATCAACAGTAACACCGGCTACAGAAATATTTGGGTTTGTTTCCTTGTTACCAAATTTAGCAACTTTACCAAATTGCCATTGCTCTATTCCAACATACTTAGCTTGTGGCAACATTTCTTTCAGTCGAATTCCATCTTCAATTGTCAAATCTTTTCGGTTTCTGTCTTCACGTCTTGGTCCGCCACCAAAAACCATATCGTTCTTTTGAATTTGAAAAGTGTTCTTACTTAAACTCGATAGTCCTTCATCAATACTGTTTTGAAGCATAGTTAGAATCGTCATAATCAATATGATGGAAAAAATCCCAACTACAACGCCAAGAATTGTTAAAGCTGTTCTTAATCTGTTGCTCTTTAAAGATTGGAGTGAGATGGCGAATATTTGATTAATTTTCATATAAAAACCTGAACATTAAAACTTGAATTTTTCATTTTTATTTTTCGTAGCTCAGAATTCATTCTGAGTATATGACTTATAGTAAGTCGCAAACTGCATTGTAAAACACTTTAATAGTAACAGACTAAAGTCTGTTCTACGCTATCCTCACCGATTCTATTCATACCTCAAGGCATCAACAGGATCCATTTTGGCGGCTGTATATGCTGGTGCCAGTCCTGATAAAATACCAGTTATTAAAGAAATTAAAATCGCAATGATTACAACACTATACTGAATTGATGTTGGGAAAAACTGATTTAACATTAAACTTAAAAGTAAAGCTGCTATCAATCCGATTATTCCACCCATCAAACAAATAATTGAAGATTCTAAAAGAAACTGCGCTAAAATTGTTCTTCGTTTAGCACCAATAGCTTTTCTAAGTCCAATTTCTCTGGTTCTTTCTTTAACCGATACAAACATAATATTCATAATTCCTATCGCACCAACGAAAAGAGATAATCCAGTAATAAATAGCCCTGCAATCTGAATAACACCAACAACCGAGTTATATTGTTCCTGCAATGCTTCTTGCTGATTGATAGTAAAATCATTTTCCTGATTATAAGCTAGCCCACGGATTTTTCTCATAATCCCTTCGGCTTCAGCTTTAGTTTCATTAACCATATCAGGTCGTGGTGCACGAACGTTGATTGTAATAGAATTAAAATGTCTCGATACAAAATTTTTAAATATCGTACCAATGGGGATAAACACCTGGTTATCAGGATTAAATGGTCCTAACACTGTGCTACCCTGCTCACTTAAAACACCCACTATTTTATAGTTTACTCCACCGATCTTAATCGTTTTATCCAGGGCATCGCCTCTTGGAAAAAGTTTCTTACTAATTTCACTTCCAATTACTGCAACGTTTCTTGAGGCGTTACTTTCTATATCAGAAAAAAATCTTCCTTGATCAAAAGTAAAGTTTGTTGTTTTCACATAATCCGAAGTAGAACCTGTAAGAAAAATGCCTTCAACTTTACGTTCGCCGTATTTTATAGTTTGCCTGCTGTTAGTAACCGGTGCAACCGCAATAGGAACCTTTGCAAGATCTTTGAATTTATAAAAATCTTCCATAGTAATGTTCTTACGGTTTCTCATTTTCCACCATTCATCGTTGGAAAACCAAGCCCATTTACTGACATAGAGTACATCAGATCCAAGTGCGCTTATTCCCTTTTGAAATGAGTTATCAATTCCCTTAATCGCGGTAGACATCAACACAACAGCAGTAATACCGATAAATATACCAAGCATTGTTAACGTTGCACGAATTTTATTTGCCTTGATTGCCCGCCAGGCAATTGACAATCCTTCTTTCAATTCAAAAAATATAGCATTCATGTTTAGCTCATTGTTTAATTTCTTGTAGCTCAGAATTCATTCTGAGCTTGCAGTATAAAGAAAAAACTAATTATTTTTTTTTAATACTTTAACAGACTAATCCGCCGCCGCGGATTGTTTTACGTTTTTATGTTTTTAGAACAAAAACAGAATAAATTCTGTTTTACGATATTACTTTTGATTTTGGAATATATCTTTTAACGACATTCTCATCATTTTCAATCAAACCATCCTTTAACCTGATGATTCTTAATGCATGTTCGGCGATATATTCTTCGTGAGTTACGAGAATAATTGTGTTGCCTTTTTCATGGATTTCATGAAATAAACCCATAATCTCTTCCCCAGTTTTAGAATCTAAATTACCTGTCGGTTCATCAGCAAGGATTATTGCCGGTTTGGAAACTAAAGCCCTTGCTATGGCAACACGTTGTCTTTGTCCTCCTGAAAGTTCGTTTGGTTTATGATGCATTCTATCTTTTAAGCCCACATCAATTAAAGCTTGTTCTGCCCGTTGCTTTCTTTCGGCAGTTGGAATACCTGCATAAATCAGTGGAAGTTCAACATTATGAATTGCATCAGATCTTGCAAGAAGATTAAAAGTTTGGAATACAAATCCTATTTCTTTATTTCTGATCCTTGCAAGTTCATTATCAGACATTTCACTTACACTAACACCTTTAAAATCATAAATACCGGAAGTTGGTGTATCCAAACAACCAAGCATATTCATAAGCGTGGATTTACCAGAACCCGATGGGCCCATAATTGCTACGTATTCATTCTTTTCAATTTTTAGAGATACATCACGTAATGCATGAACTTCTTCCGAACCTACCTGATAGACTTTAGCTATATGTTCAATATTAATTATGTTCATTTGTTTTTACCAATCTTATTTTTTTGCGGTGGTTGGTCTTTTATCTTCAACTCTTACTTGTGATCCATCTTTAAGTTCGCGTGAAATCGCTCCGTAGCTTCCGGACACGACTTGTTCACCACCCTCTAAACCTTTTTTAATTTCGATATAATTATCATCACTAAGTCCGGTTTCAACTTCAACCATTTTTGCTTTACCATCCTTTACCAGAAAGACAACTTCTTTAGGTTTATTATTTTCTTTCTTATCACTCTGAACCTTCACAAAATTGTTATCCTCACCATCGGAGGGTTTTTCAGTATTCGTTGGAACTTCAGATCTTGTCGTTACACTTTGAATAGGTACGCTTAGTACATTTTGAACGGTTTCTGTTTGTATATCAGCATTGCAAGACATCCCCGGCCTTAAATTATTATCCGGGTTGATGATTTTAATCTTAACTTCGAAGTTTACAACTTCCTCTTGAGTTCCGAGCCCACTTGTTTTTGCACTATTACCAATTTCAGAAACAAGACCTTTAAATTCCTTATTCTTAAAAGCATCAACTTTAATTGTTGCTGTATCGCCAATAGAAACTAAAACAACATCATTTTCATCAACATCAACAACTGCTTCAATATTTCTTAAATCAGATACAGTCATAATATTTGTACCCATACTAAATCCTGCACCAAAAACTCTTTCACCAAGTTCAACATTTAGCTGTGTAACTACGCCATCCATAGGGGAAACAATAGTGGTTTTGTATAAAGTTTCAAGCACCTCTCTTAATTGTGCTTTGCTTTGGAGAACATTTGCCTGCGCAGCTTCATATGAAGCTTTTGTAGAAAGATAATTTGATTTTACAGTTTCTAATTCAGAATCACTTGATAATCCTTTGCTATGTAATTCTTTTACGCGATTATATTCCAATGTAACTCTATCAAGTTCTGCTTCCCTCATTTTAAGTGAGGCTTCGGCTGATTGAAGATTTGCTTCCAATCTTTGTTTTTGCGCCTGATATTGATCCCCCTTAATTCGAATAAGAAGCTGACCTTTCTTAACATAATCACCTTCTTTTACAGGAAGCTGAACTATTTCTCCGGTAACTTCCGGAGTTATTACAACTTTAAATTCAGGATTTATTTTTCCTGTGGCAGCAACAGTTTGAGTGATTGTTCTTTTCTCAACTTTTTCTGTTTGAACAGAAACTATTTCCGTCTTGTTACCACCGGCAAAGGCAATAACCAATAGAGCAATAATTAATATGCCTATTCCGCCAAAGATGAATAATTTCTTTTTCGATTTTTGTTTTTTTCCATTAGCCATTTCTATAATTCTCCTATAATTAAAAATTTATTCGTATTGGGAATAATCCAAAACACCAAGATTATATTTCAATTCATCGCTCAATCTTATATAACTAAACTGAGCATTAATAAAATTTGTTTTTGCATTTTGATATGAAGTATTTGCAATAAGTACATCCAGTAATTTACCCGAGCCGAGATTATATTTTTCCTGCTCGATCTTTAAATTTTCTTCAGCCGCTTTTACATTTTTTTCAGTAACCAGTAATGCCTTTTTTGCAGCTTCAAGATCAAGGTAAGATTTTTGCAACCCCTGTTTAATAAGTCTTTCACTATCACGCACCTGCAATTCATAATTCATTGCATCAACCTCCGCACTTTGAACAGCATTCTGCGTAGCAAATCCAGAAAAAATCGGGATACTAAGAGTTAATCCTGCAGAATAATAATGCGAATCAAAAACACCATTTAAGGTATTAGCGAATGAACTATAACCAAGACTTCCCGATAATCTTGGAAGATGACCGGATTTAGCCATCGTGATATTGTTGTAATATGAATCAAGATTTAATTTTTGAGCAAGATAATCCCGCCTGTTCTGCAAAGCTTGATTGACTAATTCATTCATCCGATCAAAATCTGTATTAATATCTGTATCAAGTATGTTCAATTCTCTGTCAGTTAGCGTGCTGGAATATTTGTAATCTTCGAGTACATCTAAACCCAAATAAAAGAGTAAATTACTTTTTGCAGTTTCAAGTGTATTTTTTTGTTGAATTACTTGCAACTCCGCATTACCCAGTTGAACTTGTTGCTGATAGACATCAGCTTTTGTAACTGAACCAAGGCGATTTCTTTCTTCAATAGTCTCAAGATTTTTTTGCTGCTGTTTAACATCTTCTTCTCTAACTTTTAGCAGTTGATCTGCCTGAACAATCGAGTAGTAAAGATTTATTGTTTGAAAAACTACTTCTTGTTTTTTTTGCTCGATAGATAATTTAACAGCTTCAACATTGTTTTTGCTTCTGGATAAATTTGCAAAGTTCGAAAGTCCATCAAACAAAACTATGTTTGAGCTTGCGCCCACGCCGTATGATCTGGATTCAGTTGTGCTTGGAGGGAAAGAAACGTTAACACCATTAATGTTAGTCGTTCTTCCTGCGTCTTCAGATCTGTTCCAATCAAAATTACCATAAGCGCTTAAGTTTGGTAAAAATCTTCCGTATGCAGCGTCAAGGTTAGATTCACTTCTTAAAAGTTCATTCTCATTAGAAATAAGTCCGCTGTTTTTTTGTAATGCAATTCTAATTGCCTCATCAAGTGGAAGCTCGCGCTGAGGAAAAGCGCTTACAGCCATTATTAAGATTAGTATTGATATCAGGAATAATTTCATTATTTGCTCCGGATGTTGAATTGTTATATCAAATTTTGATGATTAAACTAATTATATTTTTAATTGCTAAAACCAACACAAAAATAGCCCTTTAATCAACAATAATGAGAATTTAATTACAAACGGCTAAATAATTACATTTACGGTAAGGTTAAGTACTAAACAATGAAATTGAGATTTAAGTTCAG
>DAIRCT010000071.1:0-16612 GCA_036796535.1 Ignavibacteriaceae bacterium | reverse complement strand
TATTTTCAATTCGATGACAAAAAAATATCCTCAGAAGAATGGGATAGTTTTGTTGATGATTCCGATAACGGAACTATTTTCAGTAAAAGAAAATTTCTTTCCTATCACGATAAAAACAAGTTTAAAGATAAATCTATTTACATCACTAAAGATGGCAAACTTCATTCCGTATTTACAGCAGCATTAGTAGAAAGAGATGGAAAGAAAATCCTTTCATCACATCCAGGTGCATCGTACGGCGGGGGAGTTTACAAAACAGAAATAAACATTAAAGAAGCTCACGATTTAGTTGATATACTTTTAGATCACGCTAAAAATTTAATGGCGGATAGAATTCAATTAACACTTGCACCAATTATTTATCAGACAAAATATTCAAACTATATTGATTTTGCTTTAGTGAGAAATGGATTTCAATATCTTAAAAGAGAAGTATCCAGTATTGTTCAACTCGATTTTGAACCAGATCAGCTTCTAAATACTTATCGAGCCGAGGCAAGAACTGCGACTAAAAAAGCTTTGAAAAAAGGTGTTGAGATTGTGGAGACTGAAAGATTTGATGAATATTATGAAATCTTAAAAAAGAATTTAAAGCTGCGACACGGTGTAAATCCTGCACACACTTTAGATGAACTAAAAAAAGTTAAAAATCTTTTTCCAAGCAAAATAAGATTGTGGGGAGCGTTTCTTAACAACAAAATGATTGCCGGCGTTTGCAACTTCTCAGTGAACAAAAACGTTGTGCTCGCTTTTTATATCAGTCACGATGAAGCATATCAGGAGTATCGTCCTGTTAATTTATTGTTTTATGAAATTATGAAAAGATATCAGACAGAGGGATTTAAGTTTTTAGACTTCGGAATTTTTACTGTAATAATGGAACCAAATTGGGGATTGGCAAGATTCAAAGAAAATTTTGGCGCTCGCGGAATTTTCAGAGATACTTTTTATAAAGATCTTTAATGCTAAAAATTCTTCACATAGCTCCGCTTAATTTTGCGGGCGTACCTTACGATTTTTACAAAATGCACAATCAATGCGGTGATTTCTCAAGATTGATAACATTGCATAAAAATGAGAGGGTCTTTCCGGAAGACATTTGTTTAAACTTACCACTGCCAAATAAATTACTTGCAAAAAAAATAAGATCTAAAAAAGTTGAAAAACTTGAGCAGCAAAATCGTGAAGCTGCGCATTATTTTGAAACAAGAAATTTCTTTGAAAAATTTTACTACAATTTTTATGACTTTTTTATTCAACCGAAAATTGAAAAAACTATTTCTGATTATTCTTTAAATGATTTTGATATCGTTCATTATGATGGCGGACTCGATTTTTATCGGGATGCCAGACAGGCAGTTAAATGGAAAAAGCATGGAAAGAAAATTGTATGCTGCTATTATGGAAGTGATTTACGCATTCGGGGGCTAATCAAACAACTCGATGAAATTTCTGATCTTAACATCACAAGTGAATTTGATCATCTTGTGCTAAAAAAGGATTTGAAATATTTATTCTATCCTTATGATCCATCCGAATTACCTTTGAAGAAAGAACAGGTGAATGAAGTAATTAAAATTGTTCATTCACCAACTAACAGAAAATATAAAGGGACGGAACTTATTATTTCTGTTATAGAAAAAATTAAAAAGGAAAGAAAGATAGAGTTCCTACTTCTCGAAAATATTGATCGTGATAAACTTCTTGAAATAAAAAGTGAATGTGATATTTCAATTGATCAGGTTGGCGGCACTATGGGTGGAACAGGTTATGGTAAAGCCGGACTCGAAACCCTTGCAATGGGAATTCCAACAATTACTAATATGACAAAAGATTATGCGAATTGGCTTCCGGAAAATCCTTTTGTTGTTGCAAATAATTTTGATGAGCTATATAAAGCTTTGATTGAATTGATTGACAGCGAAGATTTGAGAATTCAAAAAGGGCAAAAAGGAAAAGAGTGGGTGAAGAAATATCACAGCTATGAGAATGTGAATAAAAAATTAAAAGAACTTTACTATGAAAAAGGAATAATCTCAGCTTAAAAGTGTATTAACCAAATCAATTAATTTCTTCGATTCAGTTTCCCAATTCTTTTTCTCTTCAATTAACTTTCTCGAATTTTCTGAATGTCTAAGAGCCAGGTTGGGATTATTAAGATAATTTTCAATTACTTCGATAACCTCAGCATCATTTTCAGGATTAACAAGAAAACCGTGATCTTCAATGTTTATTTCTTCGCTTACTGGTTTTATATCAGAATAAATAAAAGGTTTACCGCAAGCCATATATTCAAAAATCTTTATAGGCAGAGAATTTATGTAAATAAAATTTCTCACTCTTAAATCAAAACAGATATCCATTCTTTCAATTGTTTGACTCATTTTATCATAATCCATCCAATCAACAAACTCTACTTTAATAGAATCGTAATTTCTTAGTATTTGATGGAATTCCTTCTCTTCATCCTGATAGGTAAATTTCCCAAAAATCAAAAGTTTAATTTTTTTGTTTTGATATTTATGAGCAATTGAGTTTGTTATTCGTACAAGGTTAATAATACCTCGCTCAAAAGTTAGAACACCTGCATAACCAAAAACAATTTCTTCTCTTGATAAATCCGGTGGTTTATAATTAAAATATTCTAGCACTGGATAATATCCAATTATTGATTTCGGTTTGTTAGATGCTAATAAATCGTATCGTCTTTTTTTAGAATGCTCACCTATTATGATATGATTAACCTTCTGAATAATATAAATGTAGGGGAGAATCAACTGAATATATTTTAACCATCTTTTTATACCTATAAATTTGAAAACGACATTCTCGGGATACCATTCGGTCACATCTAATATAACTTTTAGATTAGGTTTTAATCTTTTATATCTCAAAGCAGCAAAAACAGGAAGCATCTCAGAACAAATTACAATGTCAGGTTCAAACGATTCAATCAAAGTAAAAAATTGAACAATCTTATTGTTCTTTGATAAGTTTTGACTATTAAATCCTTTTATAAGAATATCGTCTTTGACAATGTTAATCTTTTGTGTCGAACAGAAAACAGAAGTCTTAAAGCCTGCTGCGCATAAAGATTTGGCAAATTTCCAGAAAATACGTTCATCAAATGGCGGATGCCCACTGGTAAGCAAGCTAATTCTTTTTACATCCAAGTTATTTTACTCTTTATTTTGTTAAATTTGAACTGAAATTAGAAAATTAATCTAAACACAAATGCAAAATAAAATATCTGTAATCATAATTACAGGAAATGAAGAAAAAAATATTCGTGAATGCCTTGATAGCGTAAAATGGGCTGATGAAATTATTGTTGTGGATTCTGAAAGTACGGATGATACTATTGGAATTGCAAAAACTTTTACAGATAAAGTAGTTATCCATAAATGGGAAGGATACGCTGCACAAAAAGCTTATGCATTAAGTCTTACTAAAAATGAATGGGTTTTAAGTGTTGATGCAGATGAAAGAATAACGCCCGAACTTGCTCAGGAAATATTAACTATGGATTTTGAAAATCCTAATGTTAACGGTTATAAAATTCATCGCGAGAATTATTTCCTTGGTAAAAAAATCAGGTATTGCGGATGGGGGAATGATTATCAGTTAAGATTATTCAAAAAATCAAAAACCAGACTTACAGATAGGTTGGTGCATGAAGGATTTGTAGTTGATGGTGATATTTCTACTTTAAAAAATTCTATGATTCATTATTCTTATGAAAATCTTAAGGAAGGTTTTGCAAAGATCAATGAATATTCAACCCTGGAAGCAAATGAAAAATACAAACGTAAAAATGTATCCGGGTTTACAATATTCCTTTATCCATTAATCGGATTTATTCAGCATTATCTTTTTAGAAAAGGATTTTTGGATGGTACCCGCGGTTTATTAATTTCTTTGATGCATTCTATGACCAAGCTGCAGGTTCAAATGAAAATGTGGGAGTTACAAAAACGCAAATGATTTTATGAAGAACCCTGGATTTTTAATTGCAAGAATTGATAGGATTGGTGATGTAGTTCTTTCTACTGCATTACCGCGTGAGATTAAGAAAAAGTATCCTGAAAGTTTTGTCGCTGTACTTGTAAGAAATTACACAAGAGATATTTATTTAAATAATCCATATGTAGATTTGATTATCACATATGATGATGAAACCGGAAATCTTAAACCCTTTTGGTTTATGCGAAAAGAATTAAGTGAACAAAACTTCTCGTATGCTTTTATGCTGCTACCAAATGAAAGATTAAATTATTTACTTTTTGCAACAGGGATTAAAAATAGAATCGGGGTAGGGCACAAGCTATATCAGTTTATAACGTTTACAAAATATGTTAATAGAAAAAAATATAATCCTCTTAGGCATGAAGCTGACTATTGTCTGGATATGATTAGAAAAATCGGAATTGATGCCAATGACTATACTCCGGAAATATTTTTAACTGATAAAGAAAAAGTAATTGCTAAAAATTTTAGAAAAGAAATAATTATAAAACAACAGATGTTGATTGGCATAAATGTAACTTCAGGTAACTCAGCTCCCAATTTGCCTGTTTCTGAATACAAAAGACTAATAGATATCTTAAAAGAAAATCCCAATTATAAAGTTGCTGTAATTGATGATCGCATTCCGGAATCAGTTGATAATATTAAATCGGTTATTTATCCCAATCGAAATAATACTTTAAGAATATCCATCATTAATTTATCGGTATTTGATTTAATAATCTCAAGTAGTACAGGCCCAATGCATCTAGCAGCAGCGTTAAAAGTCCCAACTCTGTCTTTATTTTGTCCATTAACGGCGTGCTCCCCAAAACTTTGGGGACCATTAGGAAATAAATCTGAAATAATTATGCCTTCAGATACATATTGTGCAACTCAATGTCCAATTGATCCCAAGAAATGTGATTATTCTAAAGAAGGTGGTTTAAGGGCCGAGGAAGTAATGAAAAAATTAGAATTTTTTATCGATTCCCTGAAAAAATGAAAAATATTTTGATTGCTCCCAACAGTTTTAAGCAATGCGCAGATTCGGTCGTAATATCTCAAATTATTAAAGAATTTTTATCTGTGGATGTGAATCAAAATTTCATTGTAAAACCATTAACAGATGGAGGAGATGGATTTTTATCAGTCTGCAATTTTTTAATTAAGTTAAAACCTATAATTTATTCTATTTATCATGATTATGGGAAACAACTAAATAATTATAAAGTCCTTTATAACGAAAATAATGGAAATATTTATATTGAATCTGCTGAATTATTCGGGATGAAAAGACTTCATCAAAAGCAGTCAAGTCCATTAGAATTAAACTCAGAAATTCTCGGGAAAATATTATTACGAATTAAGGAAGATGCAGATTCAGGTGAATTAAATGTTGAACAGGTTAATATTGGTGTTGGTGGCACTGCAACAATTGATTTTGGAATAGGTGCATGCTCCCAGTTAGGATTAAAACTTTTTGATGATTCAAAAAAAATAATTAATCCAACACCTCAAAACTTTGATGAAGTTAAGGATTTTGAATTTTCTAAGGTTCAGTTACCATTTAAGATTGTTTTCATAGTAGATGTTGATACACCACTTTTTGGTGAGCCGGGTGCAATAGAAATTTATGGTAAACAAAAAGGTGCTTCTGATCAAGATTTAAAAATTATTAAATCAGGATTTAAAAATATCTTAAATCTGATCACTAAAAAGTTTGAATTTAAAATTCCATCAGAATTAAATGGTGCAGGTGGTGGAGTTGCGTCGGGCTTTAATTTATTTTATGATGCAGAAATAATTCCTGCAAAAGAATTCATTAAAAAAAATATTTTGAATGACATTCATCCTGAAGAAATTGATGCTTTGATCACCGGTGAAGGGAAATTTGATTTCCAATCTTTTGAAGGAAAAGGTATCGGAGTGATTCTGGAATTATTTGAGAATTTTAATATCCCAAAATTTATTATTTGTGGTATATCCGAATTACCAAACGATTTTAAACTTGCAAATAATATCATTGTAATTGAATTACAAAAATATTTTAATAATAAAGACGATTCGATAAAGAACTACAAATTAGGTTTAGCTAAAGCATCTGAACTCATCAAAAGTGAACTTAAGCATTAGACTTTTAACAGTTCACCATTTTTTTGTAAATTTCAACGAAAATTATTAGCAACTATACTAAACTAAAGGATTCTGAATGAAAGAATATCACGATCTTGTTAAACTTGTAATGGAACATGGTTCATATAAAAAGTCGCGCACAGGAGTTGATACAATTTCATATTTTGGTGCATTTTATCGTGTTGATTTGCAAAAAGGTTTTCCGCTTTTAACAACAAAGAAAATGGAATGGAAATCATTGCTTCACGAGATGCTATGGTATCTATCCGGTGATGAGCATATCAAAAATTTAAAGCAGCACACAAAAATATGGGATGCGTGGGCAGATAACGAAGGAAGATTGCAAACTGCATATGGACGTTTCTGGAGAAGATTTCCAGTACCGGAGAGCAGCGCAATTTTGGATGGAGAAGTTTATGTAAAAGAAAATCATCCTTTTGTTAAAAGAGAGAAGAATGGATCATTAACTTTTGACCAGATTGGTTGGGTGATAAATGAAATTAAAGTAAATCCAAACTCAAGAAGATTAGTAATTGTTGCCTGGCATCCTGCAAATGCTACTGTAAGTAAATTACCCCCGTGTCATTATACATTTACTTTTAATGTAAATAACGGTAAGCTAAATTGTCACTTAACTCAAAGATCAGGCGATATAGCCCTTGGTATTCCTTTTAATCTAGCTGCGTATTCTTTACTTACTCAGATTATTGCACAGGAAACTAATCTGGAATTGGGATTTTTTGCTCATACAATTATTGATGCTCATATTTACCATGCAGCAAAAGGTTCGGAAATGGAAAAATTTGATCATGTGGAAGGATTGAAATTACAGCTTACACGTGAACCATTTCCTTTACCAAAGTTAAAAATTGGCAGGAAACCAATTGATGAGTTAAAGTTTGATGATTTTGAATTGCTTGATTATAAACATCACGATAAAATTAAATTTGAGGTTGCAGTTTGATAATCAGCTTAATTGTAGCTATTGCCAAAAATGGTGTTATCGGAAAATCAAACGGTGAAATGTCATGGCATGTAAAAGAAGAGTTTCAGCACTTTAAAAAAACTACTTTTGGTTATCCGATAATAATGGGAAGAAAAACTTTTGAAACTCTTGGGAAACCATTAAATGGAAGATTAAACATCGTCGTAAGCAGAAATGTAAACTATAAAACAGAATTTAAGGATGTTATCGTTAAATCATCTTTAATGGGAGCTGTTGATTATTGTAAATTATTAAATCCTGAAAAAATATTTATTATAGGCGGCGCTCAGATTTATAAACAATCTTTTGATATAGTTGATGAAATGCTAATTTCATATATGAAATTTAATGCTGAAGGTGATATTAAATTTCCGGAATTTGATCAACAAAAGTGGATAGCTGAAAAAATTGCTGAACATGAATTGTTCGAAATATTTAGATATGTCAGAAAGAATTAATGAACTCAAGAATTAAAATATTACCTGATAATTTAGCAAATAAGATTGCTGCCGGTGAAGTTGTTCAGAGACCGGAATCTGTTGTAAAGGAATTGTTAGAAAATTCTATTGATGCTAATTCATCTTCTATTGAACTGATTGTTAAACAAGCCGGTAAATCTCTTATTCAGGTTTGTGATGATGGTTCCGGTATGACAGAAGAGGAAGTACTGCTTTGCATTCAAAAACATGCAACTAGTAAAATATCATCATTGGAAGACCTTGAGGCAATTAAAACTTTAGGATTTCGCGGGGAAGCATTAAGCTCAATTGCTTCTGTCAGTCAACTTGAAATTAAAACAAAAATAAGAGAAAGCGAGCTTGGTACTTTATTAAAAGTGGAAAGTGATAACGAAATAACCACCGAAAAAGTTTCTGCTTCAGATGGGACTTGTATTTCTGTAAAAAATATTTTTTATAATATACCAGCCAGACGAAAATTTCTGAAAACTGATACGACAGAGCTTAAACATATCATTGATACATTTAACAGAATAGCTTTAGCTCATCCGGATATTTCATTCAGATTTTATAATTCTGATAATATTGTTTTTGATTATCTATCAGGATCATTAGACAAAAGAATTGAACAGGTATTTGCGGATAATATGATGGATGCACTTATTCCCGTTAATGAAGTTACTGATTACTTATCGATTATAGGCTATCTGGGTAAACCATCTATTTTTAAGAAGAGTAAGGGTGAACAGTTTTTGTTTCTAAATAAAAGATATGTCGTAAATAAAAATATTAATCACGCAGTATTTGCTGCATTTGAAAATGTTCTTGAAAAAGGTGATTATCCTTTTTTTATTCTTTTCTTATCCATTGATCCAGCCAGGGTTGATGTTAATATACATCCTTCCAAACTGGAGGTTAAATTTGATGATGAAAAAGATGTTTACAATTTTGTTTTATCGGTTATTCGCAAAAGTATCGGTACGCATGATTTAGTTCCAACAATGGCTTTCGAAACTTCAGAATCTCAGAATGAAAAACTTTCGTTCAATCCATTCACTGCAGTCAAGCAGAATGATTTTACCGATAGACCGGTATTTAATAGAAGGGAGCCACGTGAAAAAACATCAGTGACAGATGAAGAAATAGATCTGGTTTTTGGTTCATTAACAAAAAATATCATCTCAGGCAAAGAAGAAACAACTGAACAAAATTTAAGAGATAGTAATTTTGATCGGCAGGTTGAACGGGCATCTTCTACAGATACTGAAACTACCACCATAACACAGTTACACAATAAGTATATTCTTTCGCAGATAAAAACCGGACTTATGATTATTGATCAGCATGCTGCGCATGAAAGAATTTTGTATGAAAAAGCATTAGCCCGACTTGAGGCAAATATGCCTTTTAGTCAGCAACTACTATTTCCAATAAAAATTCAATTTGATCTTGCCAGTTATGAAATATTAAAAGAACTCGATCCAATGGTTACTAAATTAGGATTCAGATTAAAATATTTACCCAAAAGTTATATTTTGATTGAAGGTGTTCCTGATGATATCAAAAGTGGATCAGAAGAAAAAATCTTACGTGAGTTTATTTCAGAATACATGAGCAATCAAACTCAAAAACAACTTGAAGAAAAAGATAATATCTCTAAATCATACTCGTGTAAAGCAGCAATCAAAGCCGGTGATAAATTATCCGAAAAAGAGATGCGTTTGTTGATTGATCAATTGTTTGCTACAACAATGCCGTATGTTTGTCCTCACGGAAGACCAATTGTAATTAAAATATCTTTGGAAGAGTTTGATAGAAGGTTTGGCAGAACTTAATTTTATTAAAGTAAAACTAATGCTTAATGTCAAAATATTAAGAAAGGAATGTTACCGTGAATTCAGATTATCTTAAACAAAGAAAAATTTATGATGATAAAGCTAAGTCTGCAAAGACAACAGGGATGAAATTTACGACAGTAAGCGGTAAGGACATAAATGTTTTTTATGGACCCGATGATATTGAAAATATTAATTACTTGAGTGAAATTGGTTTTCCCGGTGAGTATCCCTACACGAGAGGAATTCATCCAAATGGTTATCGCGGAAGAATCTGGACAATGAGACAATTTGCTGGCTTTGGTACTCCCGAAGACACAAACCAAAGATTTCATTACTTATTGGATAAGGGGCAAACAGGTTTATCAGTTGCATTTGATCTTCCAACTTTGATGGGATGGGATGCTGATGCTCCTTTAAGTGATGGTGAGGTTGGAATTTGTGGTGTGGCAATTTCTTCGTTGCAGGATATGGAAATTCTTTTCGATAAAATTCCTTTGGATAAAGTTTCTACCTCGATGACAATCAATTCACCTGCTGCAATGATTTTTGCTTTTTATCTTGCAGTTGCTCAAAAGCAAGGAGTTGATTTTAAAAATTTACGCGGCACACTTCAGAATGATATTTTGAAAGAGTACATCGCACAAAAAGAATTCATCTATCCTCCAACTCCATCAATGCGGATAATTGTTGATATGATTGAGTACTGCAAAAACGAGGTGCCTCAATGGAATCCTGTTTCAGTAAGCGGATATCATATCAGAGAAGCCGGCTCAACTTCTGTGCAAGAACTTGCATACACGCTTGCTGATGGATTTGCTTATATCGAAGCTTGTATCGAAAGAGGAATGGATGTAGATGAATTTGCTCCACGAATTTCATTTTTCTTCAACTCACATTTAGATTTTTTTGAGGAGATCGCAAAATTCCGCGCTGCAAGAAAAATTTATGCAAAAAGAATGAAGGAAAGGTATGGGGCTAAAAATCCCCGATCGTGGTGGCTACGTTTTCATACTCAAACTGCCGGTTGTACTTTAACAGCACAGCAACCAGAAAATAATATTGTTCGAACAGCTTTTCAGGCACTTGCAGGAGTTCTTGGTGGCACACAATCACTTCATACAAATTCTATGGATGAAACTTTAGCTTTGCCGAGTGAAAAAGCTGTTAAGATTGCATTAAGGACTCAGCAATTGATTGCCTATGAAACCGGGGTAATTAACACTGTCGATCCTTTAGGCGGAAGTTATTTTGTTGAAGCATTAACAGATAAAATGGAAAAAGAAGCGAATGAAATATTTGATCAAATAGATGCAATTGGCGGAGTTGTGGCTGCTATTGAATCGGGATATTTTCAAAAAGAAATTTCTGATGCTGCATATCGTTATCAAAAAGAAGTTGAAAGAAAAGAAAAGTTTATTGTGGGTGTTAATGAGTTTGTTGAAGAAGATGAAAAGATTGATATACCAATTCTTTCAATCTCTCCTGAAGTACAAAAACAACAGGTAAAAAGATTAGCTGAACTTAAACAAAACCGTAATCAAAAAGCAGTTGAAGAAAGTTTGTCTGAAATAAAATCTGCAGCAATTAATGGCAATAATCTTATGCCGGTGTTTTTAAAAGCAGCACAAAATTATGTTACACTAGGTGAAATGGTTGGTGAACTTAAAGAAGTATTTGGAACTTATGACGAAATTGCGGTCTTCTGATGATTAAAGATTACTTACAGCTTTTAAGAGTTCCGCAATGGATAAAAAACTTATTTGTTTTTGTGCCATTGCTATTTTCACTTCACCTGTTTGAAGAAAATTATTTACTATCATCTTTCTTTGCATTTATACTATTCAGTCTGGCATCGAGTTTAATATATGTAATCAATGATATAATTGATATAGATTCTGATTCAGCCCACCCGAAAAAAAAATTAAGACCGTTACCTTCGGGAAGAATTAAAAAACAAACTGCCTTTTTTATTGCAGGGATTATTTTCATAATCTTAATCATACTTTCTCTATATGCAAATAATAATTTTAAGTTTTTCCTTATTGGTTTCGTTACTTTAAATATTTTTTATTCATTTTATTTTAAGCATATAGTTATTCTGGATGTTTTTAGTATTGCGGCTGGCTTTACAATTCGTGTTTTGGGTGGAGCAGCAATAATTGATGTTCCTGTTTCTAGCTGGTTAGTTCTAACCACAATGTTCATTTCACTTTTTCTTGGTGTTATGAAACGACATTCAGAATTAGAACAAGTATCAGATATTGAAAATGGCTTAACGAGAAAAGTTTTAACCGAGTATTCAATTACTTTTACTAATCAAATGGCTACTGTTGCAGCCGCTGGTGTTATAATTTGTTATGCACTTTATACGGTTTCCCAAAGAACTATTACAGTGTTTGGAACTGAAAATTTAATTTACACAACTCCCTTTGTCGTCTTTGGAATTTTTAGATATATGTATCTGGAATACCTGAATCAAAAAGGAGAGAACACTACGCAGGTAATGCTTACAGATATTCCGATGATTGTCACTGTCCTTCTTTATATCTGTACTACAATCCTAATTGTTTATAAATTGATTTGATAAAATGCTGCAGGATTTTTTAATATTAATCGTTTTGCTTTTACTTAGTGCTTTCTTTTCAAGTACCGAGATAGCTTTTATTGTATCCAACAAATTAAAAATTGAAGTTAAAGCACGGAAAAAAAATCTTGCTGCTCAATCAGCATATCATTATGTAAAAGATAATCAGGACTTTTTTTCTACAATTCTTATTGGTAATAATATCGTTAACGTCGCTTTTGCATCCTTAGCAACCATTATCTTCACTAACTATTTCGGTTGGAGCGAATACAAAATTTTATTTGCAATTACCATTGTTACGCTTTTTATCGGTGAGCTGATTCCTAAATTTATTGCAACCGAAGGAGCGGATTCTTTAATATTAATTTTTTCCGTTCCATTAAGAATCATCTCAATTTTACTTTCCCCTGTGATTAAGATTACCAAGCAAATGTTAAAGCTATTATCTGAACGAAAGCAGGAATCTGCGGAAAACATAACTCATCTTTTTGACAAAGATGATCTCATGCTTCTTGTTGATGAAGGTCATCGAGCAGGTAAGGTTAAAGAAGAAGAAAGCAACATCATAACAAGAGTTTTTGATTTTACTGAACAAAAAGTTTATGAGGCAATGCGCCCACGAACCGAAATTTCCGGCATCGAGATAAACAGTTCTATTCAGGATGCTGTTGATTTATTTGTTAATTCCGGTTATTCAAAGCTTATAGTTTATGAAGAAAATCTTGATAACATAAAAGGTGTAATCCTTGCTAAAGATATGTTTTCAAATCCTGCCAATATAAAAAGTGTCACCCGGGAAATTCCATTTTATCCTGAGACAAAAAGGAGTCTGGAAATCTTAAATGAATTTCTCAACTCTAATGTTTCTATCGCAGTTATTGTCGATGAGTTTGGTGGAACTGCAGGTATTGTAACTATGGAAGATATTATTGAAGAATTGTTTGGTGAAATTAGAGATGAGTATGATGTTGAAGAAACAATTTGCCGAAAGGTTTCACAGGATTCATATATCTTAAGCGGTAAAGTTGAAATCGATCATCTTAATGATAAATATAATATAGATTTTCCGGTTGGTGATTATGAAACAATTGCCGGATTTATTATCGAGAAGCTTGGTTACATTCCTAAATCAAACGAGAGTGTAACGATTGATAATTATAAGTTTCTTATTATTCGTGCAGATAAAGTTAAAATTGATCTTGTTAAACTTACCATAAAAAAAGATGTTCAATCAGAATGAACAACATTATAAAATCATTCTCTTTGATGGTGTTTGTAACTTTTGCAACTTCTGGGTCAATTTTATTATAGATAGAGATAAGAAAAATCAATTCAGGTTTGCCGCACTCCAATCCGAAATCGCCAAAGAACTTTTAACTAAATTTGATTTACCTGAAGATGATTTTGATTCTTTCATCTTAATATCACAAAATAAAATTCTAAAAAAATCATCCGCTGCATTTGAAATTGCTAAAGATTTAAATGGATGGCTTAAAATATTTTCTCCTCTAAAATTATTACCAAATTCTTTTAATGATTTTATTTATGATTTCGTAGCTAAAAACCGATATAAGATATTTGGCAAACGTGATGTTTGCAGGATTCCCACTGAAGAAGATAAAATCAAGTTTCTCTAAATTTTTTAAAAATTCTTTAATTGGGATAAAAGATAATTTAGGTTAAATTTGTATCCCAAATTGAAGAGTTAAAGGCATATTGTTAAAATTAAATATTGATTCAAAAGATAATAACTCAAAAGCGCGTGCGGGATGGTTTGAAACTGATCACGGAAAAGTTGAAACGCCGATATTTATGCCTGTTGGAACTCAGGGAACTGTAAAAGCTGTTGATCAGAATTATCTTGAACATGAAATTAAAGCTCAGATTGTTCTTTCAAATACTTATCATCTTTACTTGAGACCAGGAATGGCAATTCTTGAAGCCGCAGGCGGTTTGCACAAGTTTATGAACTGGCAAAAACCTATTTTAACTGATAGTGGCGGCTATCAGGTTTTTAGTTTATCTGATTTGCGGAAACTAAAATCAAATGGCGTTGAGTTTCGATCCCATCTGGATGGCTCTAAACACTTTTTCACTCCGGAAAAAGTTATTGAAATCCAGAGAAGTATTGGATCAGATATAATGATGGTTCTTGATGAATGCGCACCATATCCTTGCGATTATGATTATGCCAAAAAATCTGTTGAGCTTACAAGTAACTGGGCAATTTCAAATAAAGAGGCATTTGAAAAATCAGTTCCGCTTTATGGACATAAGCAGTTTCAGTTTGGAATAATTCAAGGAAGTATCTATAAAGATCTTAGAGAAAAATCTGCAAACGATTTATTAAAATTAGATTTTGATAGTTATGCAATTGGCGGACTTGCAGTTGGTGAACCGACTGAGCAAATGTATGAACTTGTTGATTTTACAACTGATTTTATGCCCCAGGATAGACCGCGGTATTTAATGGGAGTTGGAAGACCTGAGAATATTCTGGAATCAATTGCTTGCGGTGTTGATATGTTTGATTGTGTTATGCCAACACGAAATGCGCGTAATTCAAATGTATTTACCTGGAACGGCACACTTTCGATGCGCAATGCAAAGTATAAAGATGATTTTAGTCCGATAGATGAAAAATGTAATTGTTATACTTGTAGAAATTATTCGCGGGCTTATTTAAGGCATTTAATTATTGCCGAAGAAATTTTGGCTTTACAGCTTGCAACAATTCACAATTTATATTTTTACCTTGATCTGGTTAGGCAAGCTCGCAAACAAATTATGGATGGAAATTTTATCGAGTGGAAAAATAAAACAGTAACTGAAATATCATTTAAAAATTAAAAACAAAAGGAGAATAAATTGAATATATTATTAGCAATGGCACCACAAGGCGGTGACGGCGGCGGCGGAAGTTTAATAAGCACTTTGATAATGTTTGGTGCAATCTTCGCCATTTTCTATTTTATGATTATCAGACCGCAGCAGAAGCGTGCAAAGGAAAGAGAAAAACTTCTTTCAAATATTGAAAAGGGTGATAAAATAATTACCAGCGGCGGAGTGCACGCAACTATCGTTGGTATTGAAGAAAAAACTGTTCTGATTGAAGTTGCTCCAAATGTTAAAATTAAAATTGAACGCTCGGCTATTGGAAGCGTGATTAAATAAAAAATTTGCTTGGTGAATAATAGGTATTATTAATATAATTAGGTCATACTTCGACTTCGCTCAGTATGACAAATGGATTAGGCTCAAGAGCTTCGTCATTCTGAGCGAAGTCGAAGAGTGATTATGGTAAATTGATGAAAAAATTTTGAGCAATGTCACTAAATAATTTTTAATTGGTTTAATTTATGTTTTGCAGTGTTCCAGAAGCAATCGAAGAAATAAAAAACGGCAAAGTAATTATTGTTGTTGATGATGAAGACCGTGAGAATGAAGGCGACTTTATTTGTGCAGCAGAATATGTTACGCCTGATATTGTAAACTTTATGGTAACGCACGGCAGAGGTATGCTGTGCGTTGCTCTAAGTGGAAAAAGATTAGATCAACTTGGTTTGCCTTTAATGGTTGAATCTAATTCTGCATTACACGGAACACAATTTACTGTTACTGTGGATGCTGTTGAAGGAACCTCAACTGGTATTTCTGTAGCCGATCGTGCGCTTACAATTAAAAAACTAATCGATCCAAAATCTAAATCTGAAGATTTTGCAAAACCCGGTCATATATTTCCATTGCGCGCATTTGAAGAGGGAGTTCTTAGAAGAGCTGGACATACAGAAGCTGCAGTTGATTTATGCAAGCTTGCAAATCTTAATCCTGCTGGTGTTCTATGCGAGATTCTAAAAGAAAATGGTGAGATGGCTCGTGTTCCTCAGTTGATTGAAATTGCAAAAAAGTTTAATCTTAAAATTGTTACGGTTCAGGAACTGATTCATCATAGAATTAAAAATGAAAATCTGATTGAAAAAATTTCTGATATAGATTTTCCAACTCAACACGGTAAATTCAGACTTCATCTTTACAGAAATCTTTTAGATAGGAAAAAACAAGTAGCGCTGATTAAAGGGCAACCCGATCCAGATAAACCTTTTCTTGTTAGGATGCACTCTGAATGTTTAACTGGCGATGTGTTTCATTCCTTGCGATGCGACTGCCATGATCAGCTTAATCTTGCACTTGATTTGATTGAAAAAAATGGTTCCGGTGCTTTAGTTTATATGAGGCAGGAAGGAAGAGGTATCGGATTAGAAAATAAAATAAAAGCATACAAGTTGCAGGATGAGGGCAAAGATACTGTTGAGGCAAATGAAGAACTTGGCTTTAAAGCTGATCTGCGGGATTATGGAATCGGTGCTCAGATATTGCTTAATCTTGGAATTAAAAAAATCCGTTTGCTAACGAACAATCCAAAAAAAGTTATTGGATTAAAGGGGTATGGTTTGGAAATTGTTGAACGGGTTCCGATAGAAATTACACCAAATAAAAACAATGAAAAGTACCTGCAAACAAAACGCGATAAAATGGGGCATATAATCCTTCAGTAAATTTTATCTGGTCCATTCTACTTTCCGATCAAACTGTTTTTCATTATTTT
>DAIRCT010000070.1:5890-16690 GCA_036796535.1 Ignavibacteriaceae bacterium | reverse complement strand
AATGTAAGTAATAAAATAATTTATGTCAATCTTAGGAAAAAAAATATCACAAAATCTCTCATCAATAAGTTAGAGTTTATTCTAATAGAATACTTTTGTCTTATTCACTGATAAATTTTTATTTTTATTCTCACAATTTTAAAAATGTATGAACAAAACAATTACAATTTTCGGCAGTGCTTTTCCAAA
The DNA here is from genome assembly GCA_036796535.1 of Ignavibacteriaceae bacterium. GTDB lineage: Bacteria > Bacteroidota > Ignavibacteria > Ignavibacteriales > Ignavibacteriaceae > IGN3. Next base: position 16,501 of record DAIRCT010000070.1, on the reverse strand, counting down.
GGAAAGTGATGAGCAGTATAAATTTGCTTATCAGTTAGGTGTCGCTCTTGCAAGAAATGGATTTAATATCTGCACCGGTGGATATAAAGGGATTATGGAAGCTGCATCCAAAGGTGCATTTGATTATGGCGGGTTAGTTTACGGCGTTACTGTTGATCTTTGGAATTCTGATCCCAATAGATATATCACGATTGAAGTTAGGGAAGCCAGACTTTTTGACAGAATCGAAAAATTGCTTGAGCTTGGAGATGCTTATATTATCTTACAGGGAGGAACGGGTACTCTGCTTGAGTTTGCAACGGTTTGGGAATATGCAAATAAAAATCTACAACCTGTTAAGCCGGTTATCTGCCACTCCCAAATGTGGAAAGAGATAGTTGGGATAATGAATCATCAGATGAAGCTTGAAAACAGAAGAACAGATTTGATAATCTGCCTGGATTCGGTAGATGAAATAGTAAAATATTTGAAAGATTGTTTCAATAAAGAAGCTTTAAAATGAAAAACCCCGTTAAACGGGGCAATTTCAATCACTTTATTTTGATATTTTCTAGTTAATATCTGGGCTTTCTAACCCTGCGATTTTGATTTCCTCAACCTTAATTCTTGCAACACCTCTTTTTACTACTCCTAATGCAAGAGCCGCTGCTTTGGAAAGATCAAGGTCTCGCCCTTCTATATAAGGACCCCTATCGTTAATTCTTACGATTACAGATTTATTGTTTTTAAGATTCGTAATCTTTAATAATGTGCCAAATTTTAAGGATTTGTGAGCCGCAGTAAAGGAATTCTGATCATAAACTTCACCATTTGCAGTTTTTTGTCCATGAAATCCAGGACCGTACCATGAAGCTTTCATTGTTCCAATTTCTGAAAACTCAACCAAAGAACGATCAGCGGTTATTGATTCTTCCTCTACCGAAACAACATTCTCATTTGCAACTGGTTCGCTTACTTTATCTTCATTAACAACTAAAGTGAAACCAACCATTGCTACCAAAACAATAATAAATAATATCTTTGCTAATGATCTCAATAAAACCTCTTTTTAATTAAACATATATCGGATTGCTGATACAAATTTAACCTGAAGCATTAGACCATCCAAGACTTTATTTAGTTCATCGCCCCTCAAAGTCTATATCCCAATCTATCGACTATAATGGTATTAAAGTCGGAAAGTCAGACTTACAATAAAAAACTTAACCCATGTATAATGAAATTAAATTTTGATTAAGACGATTAAGGCATTGGCACTTTTATTATTTAAGTTTGTATAAGCTCTAAATTCAGGAGAAAAGTATGAAATCAATTCAAAAAAGAGGAATAATTTTCCTGGCTGCAGTTTTCTTTACAACCTTTTTTATTGGCGGTTCAACTCAGCTAACTATGGTTGACGAAAACTATAACTTCTATCTTTCAAACTACACTACCTTTGCCCCTGGCGATATAGTTAAAATTAATCTATACTCCTACTCCCAAAGTTCCAGAAAATTTGTATTTAAGCTTTTAAAAATTGAAGACCCAATTAGGTTTTTTACACTTCTTGATCAGAATAACAGTCGTTATGCATTTGATATTTGGGGAAAAGATAAATCATTATTATTAAAGTATACAAAGTTCATTAAGGAATGGGAATTTAGACCTGCAGGCAGAGATAATTATAACTCCTCAGATGTTAATGTTGGAAAAATTGATGAGCCCGGAATCTATATTGTGCAGGCATTAAGAAATGATTTGGTCGGATATTGCGCAATTGTGGTCACTGATTATGCAATGATTTATAAAAATAATCAGAAAGAAATTCTTACTTTTATAGCTGATGCTAAATCTGGTAGCTTTATAAAAAATGCAAGATTCGATTTTTATCAGAATGGTAAATCCCTTGGAAGCAAAACCTCTGATAAAGATGGACTTTTATATGTCAATCTGTCTGATTTAAAGGGAATCCAAAATTCCAATTTCCAAATTTTTGGTTTTACAGGAGATGAAATTATCATCAATGACCCATACCTTTATTTTAATCGTGAATCTACCGAATATCTTACAGCATATATTTATACACAGCAACCTGTTTATCGTCCCGGACAGGAGATAAACTTCAAAGCAATTTTCAGAAATAAAAAGGGAAATGAAACTCTTAATTCTCCCGATTTGAAGTTTGATGTTTCGGTTAAATCACCAAAGAACAAAGAAGTCTACTCAGATCAGTTGACAACAAATGATTTTGGTTCTTTATCAGGGAGTTTTGTCCTTGATGATGAAGCAGATCTTGGGTATTACTCAATTATCTTTACAAAAGATGGCAGAAGTTATTATGGATCATTTACGGTTGAAGAGTATAAAAAACCCGAGTATAAAGTAAATGTCGTTTCTGATAGAAATCAATATGCAAATGGTGACAGCATCAAAGCGGTAATTTCCGCTGATTATTATTTCGGTTCGCCTGTTAAAAATGCCAAGGTGCAAGTTAATGTTTATAGACAAAATTATTGGCGACCCTGGTGGTATTGGAGCGAGTGGTCATGGTTTTACAGAGGTTTTTATAAAGGCAGTATTTATCATGGAAACCAGGACTTGATTTATCAGGATGAAGGAGAACTCGATGATTCGGGTAAGTTTCATTTTAGTTACAAAGTTGATTCAGATAAAAATTATGATTATCAATATATAATTTCAGCTCAGGTTACCGATGCTTCCAGAAGCGCGATAAGTGGTTCGGCAACTGTTTTTGTAACTCGCGGCTCTTTTACACTTTCAACATCTCCCGAAAAATATTTTTATCAGAGTGATGAGGAAGTTAAAATCAAAGTTAATGCAGTTGATTTTTCGGATAGACCTGTTAAAACAGCCTTTAAACTTATTGTTAATTATCCTAACCACAGCAGAGATAAAAAAGATGTTGTTTTAAGCGATACACTTTTGGGTAAGACAGATGAAAAAGGTTCGGCTGTTATCAGTTATAGACCATATAAAAGTAGAACCGGATATTTTAATTATTCTGTAATTGCTTATGACGAAAAAGGCAGAGAGATAAATGCGGGCAGCTCATTCTATATAGGAGATGTTAATGATTATTATTATCAGAGAACAGGTGCGGGATTGGAAATTTTAACTGATAAAGATGCATATGAAAAAGGCGATTCTTTAATTGCATATGTATTTCTGCCAGATAATAATCAGGAACTTCTGCTAACGTATGAAACAGATAGAATTTTATTTTATAAAAAATTAAAACCGCAAAATAACAGCTTTGAAATTCGTGAAAAGTTAACAGATAAATATTCACCAAGCTTTAATATTTCTGTTAGTTTTGTAAAAGATAGAATGCTTTATCAAACCACAAAGCTTGTTGGCGTTTTGGCTAAGGATAAATTCCTGAATATTTCACTTAAACCTTCTAAAGAAATTTATAAACCTGGTGAGCAAGCTGATTATGAAATAATTGTAAAAGATTATCTTGGCAATCCGGTAAAGAATACCGAGGTAAGCTTTGGAATAGTGGATGAAAGTATCTATGCAATCAAAGAAGATGAGACTCAACCTATAGAAACATTTTTTTATTCGCCGCAATATAGTTATTTGCCAACATACAACTCTTTGCAGGCGGGCAATTTTAGTTCTTACAGTCGCCCCGCAACTTATATTGATAAAAATTATTTTTCTTATAAAGAAGATGATATAAAACATAAAGGAAAACTTTTTGGTAAGATTTCAATTCAAGATGACGAAAAAGTTCCTGATGGTTTGTTTATAATTCTTACCGGCGAAAGAAATTATTATACCGGCAAAATAGATTCATCCGGCAGGTATAGAATTGAAAATATTGCAAAAGGAGATTATCAGATTTTTATTTCTGTCGGATCAGGAAAAATGCTTCCTCTTGATGAAGTTAAAGTTGATGGAGAGAAACAATTTGATTTTATTATTAAAGATAATTTAAAGCAAGAAATAAATGAATTGCTTACACAAGGCATAGTCAGTGATCAGGAAAGAGAGCAGCCAGTATTTTTCCGTAGTCAGGACGCCGCGCCAATGACTAATGCAATACGAATGAGTGAAACAAAAATGATGAAAACAGAATCCAGAGAAAAATCAGATTATGTTAAAGCTGATGTAAGAACAAATTTTGTTGATGCACTAATATGGAAGGCGCATATTGTTACAGATAAAAATGGTAAAGCTAAAGTTGAGTTTAAAATCCCGGACAATCTTACGACCTGGAGAACAACAGTTAAAGGAATTACAAAGAATACTGATGTTGGACAAAAAGTAAATAAGTTCATCAGTAGAAAAAATTTGTTGGTGCGAATGGAAACTCCGCGTTTCTTTAGACAGGATGATGAGGTTGTTATTTCGACGATCGTGCATAATTATCTTTCATCTGCAAAGACAACTAAAATTGAATTTACCTCTGATAATCTCAAACTGCTTGGGTCTAAAATTAATTCAGAAAAATCTTCCGATTCGGATTTTTCATCAAGGAAATTTTATGAAGTTAAAATTCCAGCAAACGATGAACTGAGAATTGATTGGAAATGTAAAGTAACTTATCCAAATGGTGATGCAACCTTAAAAGCATCCGCTTTAACAAATGAAGAATCTGATGCAATGGAAGTTAAAGTTCCGATTATTCCAAACGGAGTAAAAATAATAAATCCCCTTGTTGCCGATTATTCTGATAAGAATATTAAAGATAAAATTGAGTTTGAAATTCCCGCCGATGTTGATTTAAGAACGGCTGATTTATCATTTACATTAAATCCATCTCTGGCAGGAACAATACTTAAATCGCTTGATGATCTTGCAGGTTATCCTTATGGTTGTGTTGAGCAGACAATGAGCAGATTCCTGCCCACTTTGATCGTGGAAAATACTTTTAAAGAAATCAATGTTCCATTAAAATCAAAAACGATTGAAGAACTTCCCAAATACATTGATGCAGGATTAAAACGACTTTATGACTTTCAGCATTCTGATGGCGGCTGGGGATGGTGGACAAATGATCAAACTCATCCTTATATGACAGCGTATGTTGTATACGGAATGAGTCTTGCCCGCAATGCAGGATATAAAATTGATAACAACGTTTTTACAAATGGAGTTAACAATCTTAAACATCAGATTGAAAATGTAAAACCTGATCTTGATGAAACTACTCTTGCTTATATGATTTATGCTTTAAGTACCGCAGTAAAAAATCAGGATTTTAATAAATCAGTTACTAATGAATTGATTGATGTTTTGCTAAAGAAAGATCTTAAATCTTATCCTCTTTCACTGGTTGCAATTGCCTTAAAGAATTTTGATGAAAATAAAAAAGCAAAAGATTTATTAGAACGACTGAAAAAACAGGTTAATGAAGAAAAATCATTTGCATTTTGGGGAGGACAGGAATGGCACTACCGATGGCAAAATGATAATGTGCAAGGAACTGCATTTGCTATAAAAGCAATTCTGAATATTGAAGGTAACTCTGATTTAATATCTAAAGCTGTAAACTGGTTGTTGAAAAATAAACGTGGTTACTCCTGGCGATCAACACAGGAAACTGCAACTGTGCTTTTTGCATTAACCGATTATCTTAAGGTTACAAAAGAGCTTGATTCCGATTACTCAGTAACCGTTTTTGTTAATGATAAAAAAATAGCAGAAAAGAATTTTAGTAGCGCAGATGTTTATAAAGAAAATCAGGCAATAAAAATAAGTAGCTCAGATTTAAAGAAAGGAAAGAACATAATACGAATCGAAAAATCGGGAAAAGGCAAATTGTATTTTTCAGGAATCTCAGAATACTTTACTGAAAATCTTTCTGATCTTAAGAATGATAATGGATTTAAAATTAAACGCGAATACTATGTTCTCGATACAGGTATCAGAGATGATAAGATTATTTATTACAAAAAGCTTTTTAAGGGAACAGTAAAAAGCGGACAGGATGTTTTTGTAAAAACAACAGTTGAATCAAAGTCGGATAATCTTGATTATTTCATTCTTGAAGATATGCTGCCATCAGGATTTGAAGTTGTAAAGGATATGGATAAATATTTTATTGATGGCGAAAATGATTATCAGAACAATTACTATAATGATTTTATTCCCTGGCGCTGGCATTACGCAGATCGTGAGTACAGGGATGAAAAGGTAGCTTTCTTTGTAACAAGTTGCCAGAGTAAAATGGAATTTTCATATATCATAAAAGCACAGATTCCCGGTGATTACAAAATTATGCCTGCACAAGGTTACTTAATGTACTATCCAGAACTAAATGGTTTTAGTGATGTCGTGAATATTAGAGTTAATGATGTGAGATAGGCCTTTTGCGTGCTTATATAAAATTATCTTTGTGTCCTTTGTGGTTAAAAACTTTAACCACAAAGAGCACGAAGGCGACACAAAGCTCGCAAAGTTTACTTTAAAAGAATCATCTTCTTTGTTTCAACAAAGTTGCCGGCTTGCAAGCGATAAAAGTAAGTACCGGAACTTAAATTAAAATTATGAGACTGGAAGTCTACATTGTAATTCCCCGCCGGTTTTTCTTCATTAACAAGTGTCGCAACTTCATTACCAAGCAAATCATAAATTTTTAACGAAACAAATTCTTTATCAGCCAACTTATAGTTTATAATTGTAGAAGGATTAAATGGATTCGGAAAATTCTGTGACAGTGAAAAGTCAGAAGGAGTTAACTCAATAACTTGCTCCGTACCTGCAGAAGTAACCAAACTTACATATGCACGTATTAGGTAAATGGCAACAGTATCTGTTCCTGATGTAATATAATACCAGTTTGGTGTAGATACTCCATCGGCAACTTTTAAATATGTAAAGCTATGGTAGGATCCGACATTTGGGTAATCAGCAGCCATTATTGCTGGAGCTGAGGGGGTTTGACCTACAACGAATCCAACAACAAAATTTTTATCTGCTGAAATTGAATATGATCTAAGGTCAACCGATGTCCAATTTTGATAAGGGATAGGATAGGGAACAGTTGTCTGGGTAGAAATAGAAGCCGTTATGGGTCCGGCTAATTTTTTGCCAAGTGGAGTTGGTTGAACTTTTCCTGTAAATTCCCAAACGCCTCCGGTAATTGAACCGGCTCTTCTAAGTGCTACACGGATAGAATCTAATTTCGCTCCTGGATAAGCATCAAATTGTACAGCAAGTGTATCACCGGTTGTAAAATTATAATAGCCAGTTGGTTGGCCATTATCCCATTTTAATTCCTGTACACTTGTTGGAACTGTACCAGTTGAAGTAAATGAGTAGTTTTGATCGGTTGTGGGATCTAAATTCATAACTACAAAGGTTACCGTTTTATAGGTTGTCCCAAAATCGGGAACACTGAACTGCGAATTTAATGGAACATCAACAACTTCTTTATTACTATCACCAAGTTTAATTGCTTTTACAAAAACATTTGAACTTGCCGAACTAAATGTAATCTTTAAATCAGAACCAACGCTAAAGGTTAAATAATCTGCCGCTAGATTATCAAGAGTCTTGCCACCTGATGCAGTAGGATTATAATAAACTGTTGCTTTTGATTTATACATATTTGGGTTTTTATATCCATAACTTAAGTTAACAGATTGGTCATTTAGTGAATTAGCAATTAGCCAGTTTTTAAAGACATCATTAAAAGTTAAAGCAGAACCAACTTGTTGCAATGAATAATTATATAAAGGTATTCCATTATAAAAACTTGATTGAACAATATATTTGAATATTCCAATTCCAAACTGATCCCATAAATACCATGCAAATCTTTGTGCTCTGGAGTAGTCATTTAACACAAGAGTAAAATCACTCGTTCTCCAATCAAGGAGGTAATGATTAGTCTCGTTACCATATAAAGATTGTGAGAAAGATGGATAACCACAGTGCAATTCAGCAACCATTGAGCAAGACTCATTGATAAATGTTAATTGTGGGTTGGATGAACGATAATTAAAATTAATCATATGCTGAAATTCATGTGCTGCTGTTGACATACCTGTTTGAATTCCATATGCGCTATTCAAGCTTAACGGGTTTGCATCTAAATAATAGAATTCACCTTTGTTGCTGTATGTATATTGAGATGAAGTCATTTCATTATAACTGTCAAAATATCCAGCAATAAACCCACCACTACCACTATATCCATCTAAAATATTTAATATTAAAATCACGATTTTAGGATCGTTATCAACATCCGGTGGATTGCCGAACGCATCAACATCCATCTGATAGATTCCCTTATTGGGATTTGCAGGGGTACTAAGATCAAAAGCTTTCTTCACTGAATCCACTGCTGATTGATTTACTCGTGTATTCCAGAGCGAATCTTCAACAAAGATGTAGCAATTATTCCCAACTGCACGACAAGTAAAAGATGTTGAATATCTTGTTGAATTGACAAAATTGTAGGCATAAAATAATTTTTGTTGTCCAACTGTAAAGCCCCAGCTTTGTGCTTTGTTTAATTTTTGCTGATTAAGCGCATCGGGATTGTTGCGGAAATATTCATTAACAAGTTTGTTTTGTTCTTCAAGTAAGTGTGTTCCATCAATTGGATAACTTTTTAATGATTCTTCGTTTGCTTTTGGAAAAGTAAACGTGCTTTGGGCAAAATTGTTAGAAAATAATATTACTAAAATAATTGGGATGTATCTGAAGAATCTCATTTTTTCTCCTTAAATGAAAATTATAATTTACTTGCTTTAGTTACTTCGATGATATGAATGCCTGAACTGTCTTTTTCGGAGTTGTACTTTATGTTAAAATAATGTCCCTGATTGTCTAACAATAATTTTTGAATTTCGGCAGGCGCATTAATAATAAACATTTTGTTTTCATCTGTGATAATTGCTTGTTTTGTGAATGGTTCATTACCAACTACGGATGATACTCCTTTTATTTCTTTTTCCATACATTCTTTGCTTGAACTGCATCCAACAAAAAGAAAAAGAATAACTAATAAAAGATTGAAAAAATATTTCATTTTATTTATCCGTCTGAATTTTAGTGAACTTAATTAATTCTCAATTCAATTTAAAAAAAAGATTATTTAAAGCTAATAGTTAAGGCAAAAATAATTGGTATAAATATCCAATTCTTTATCAATGGATTCAATAAAATATTTTTTGATTACCATAATAATCTTTTCGTTGCGTTTCTTAAAAGAGAGAATGAATTTTTGAACTTGGTATTACTACACAATTGTGAAATAATTTTAATCAGTAAAATCAAATAAATCATCTACCTTTGCGGTTTTTACGCATGGAACATTTTTTGAACTTTATCCTTTTTAGGGAAGTGGTATAAGGTTATATCAGTATTCAATTGTCATTCTCTCGCGTAAGCGGGAATCCAAACATCACACGCAAAGTGGATTCCCACCTGCCTTGCCGCCAGGCGGGTTTCCGTGGGAATGACAAAACCGTTACAATTTTCTGTAACATTCTCTTATCAATTTTAGTAACAGTAAAAAGTTTAATCTAGTATGAATGTTGATTCAAGCCGCCCTCATATTGCCGTTGTTGGAAGAAGAAACGTTGGCAAGTCGCTATTAGTAAATTCTTTGTTAGGGCAAAATCTATCTGCTGTTTCCGAAGTGGCGGGCACAACAATGAATCCTATTAGTAAATCATTTGAACTCTTACCTTACGGTCCTGTAGTTATAGTAGATACAGCAGGTATTGATGATGAAGGCGAACTTGGAAAGCAGAAAATTAGCGAAACAATTAAAATTTTATCTGCATCCGATTTTGCTTTGGTTGTTATTGATGCACGCCAAACTTTACAAAATAAGGAACTTGAACTAATTGCTTATCTTGATAAGATTCAGATAAATTATATCATCGCTGTTAATAAAATTGAGTTTGGAATTAATCCGGAATTGCTCGATGAGCTAAAAGAACTTCGACTGACGCATTTTGAGGTTTCTTGTAAAGAGAAAGCCGGAATTGAAGAACTTAAAAGAAAAATAATTCGATTACTCCCTGAAGCAAGTAAATCTTTAATCCTCGATGGAATAGTTTCAAAAGGGGATACAATTGTTATGGTAGAACCAATTGATGCAAATTTACCGAAAGGGAAATTAATTCTTTCTCATATTCAAATGATACGTGAAGCGCTTGATGAAAATGCAACGGTAATAATCTGTAAAGCAAAAGAACTGAGCTCAACTTTAAATAATTTAAAATCATATCCCGATCTTGTTGTTGTAGAAAGCAGTTCATTTTTGTTTGCTGTTTCTAATGTGCCGGAAAAGGTTAAACTAACTACTTTCTCAATTCTCATGGCGCGCTACAAAGGAGATCTTCAGACCTATGTAAAAGGATTAGGCAGGATAAATGAACTTAAGGATGGTGATCGTGTTTTAATTGCCGAAGCTTGTTTGCATCATATTAAAGAAGAAGAAATGAGCAAAGTTAAAATTCCCGAATGGTTGCACAATCATACAAAAAAGGATTTAAGAATTGATGTAGTTCAAGACGTCGATTTACCAAATAATTTATCTATATATAATTTGATTATACATTGTAATGGATGTATGCTGACACGCAGAGCTATGCAAACCAGAATTAACGAAGCAAAACTTATGGATGTTCCTGTTGTAAC
>DAIRCT010000070.1:4408-5790 GCA_036796535.1 Ignavibacteriaceae bacterium | reverse complement strand
CAGGGTCTTTACAAAATATATCTAAGATGCTGAAACAAGTTCAGCATGACAGGAACGATGCTGCTACAAAATTATTACTTTGCCCTATCTTTTAAACACTTTCCATTTTTCAATAAATCACTTCTCAAAAACAAGAAAAGTTAATTGCTAATTATCATTTATTGATTTGAAATTATCAATTAAAATGACTTTCCTTTTTTTAGTAAATGGCATTTTACATGAACTAATAAGAGTGCTAAAATGAAATTGTTTTGAGGAAAAAATGCACAGTAAAATATTTGAAAATTACCAACCGAATGACAGAAGCTCTTTAATTCCACTTCTTCAGGACGTTCAAAACATTTATGGTTATTTACCCGAAAATGCTTTAAGAGATATTTCTGATTTTGTAAAAGTACCGCTTAGTCGTGTTTATGGTGTGGCAACTTTTTATAATCAATTCCGTTTAATGCCGCTTGGTGAAAACATAATTCGTGTTTGCCGCGGAACAGCTTGCCACGTTAAAAATTCTGCCAACCTTCTTTTTGCACTTGAATCAGAACTCGGAATTGAAGCAGGACAAACTACGCGCGACAAAAAATTTACTCTTGAAGTTGTTAACTGCATCGGAGCTTGTTCAATCGCTCCTGTAATACTGGTTAACGATGATTACCACGGAAGAATAGCTGTAAAAGATATTCCAAAAATTCTAAAAAAGTATCAGACAGTTAAAAAAACTGAGACTGCTGAGGCAACCAAATGAAAGATTTTAATCAACTCTGCTGTGAAAAATGCTGGCATACAACAGATAAACCCTGCGAACATTTTATTCAATGCTGTACAGAAGGTCCGCTTTGCCATCACGATGATAAATGCGAACACGAAATTACTTCGCTTCGAAAGCGTTTAAAGTATGAAGAACACGATAAGCCAATTATTATGATTGGAATGGGAACTTGCGGACTTGCATCAGGCGCAGCAAAAGTTAAAGAAGCCATTGAAGCCGAATTAAAAAAATTAAACATCGAAGCAACAATTGAAGGAACAGGCTGTATCGGTTATTGCGCCGTAGAACCAATCGTTGATATTAAACTTCCGGGTAAGGACAGAATATCTTACCAGGAGATCACATATAAAGATGTTCCAAGACTTTTACAAACAACCATTGTAGAGAAAAAAATATTTGAAGAAAAACTTCTTGGCAGCCACGGAAAATCAAATGGTGTTATTAGTTTAAAACAAGTTCCCTTCTTTGAGCATCAGCAAAAAATTGTACTTGCAAATTGCGGTGTTGTAAATCCTGAATCGATTGATGCATATCTGGCTAATGGCGGATTTAAAGCTTTTGATAAAGTTTTGCGTTTGATGAAACCCGAAGAAGTTGTAAAAGAAGTTTTAGATGC
>DAIRCT010000070.1:0-4308 GCA_036796535.1 Ignavibacteriaceae bacterium | reverse complement strand
CTTGCGATTGAAAGACTTTTAAAATCAATTGCAAAATGTGAAGAGTATGGAATTCTTGGTGATAACATTCTTAACAGCGGATTTTCACTTCATATAAAAATTAAAAAAGGTGCAGGTGCATTTGTTTGCGGTGAAGAAACCGCACTCATCGGTTCGATTGAAGGCAAACGCGGAATGCCGAAACCTCGTCCCCCATATCCTGTTGTAGCGGGATTATTTGGCAAACCAACCGTTATTAATAATGTGGAAACTTTTGGAAATGTTCCACCATTAATAATGATGGGCGCACAAAAGTTTGCTTCAATCGGAACTGCAAAATCCAAAGGCACAAAAGTATTTGCATTAAGCGGTAATGTTAAGAACACAGGATTAGTTGAAGTTCCAATGGGAACAACATTGCGTGATGTTGTTTTTAAAATTGGTGGCGGAATTCCTGATAAAAAAGAATTTAAAGCTGTTCAGATCGGCGGACCTTCCGGCGGATGTTTACCTGAAAGTGTGATTGATACTCCTGTTGATTATGAATCACTTAAAGAAGTTGGTGCAATGATGGGATCAGGCGGATTTGTTGTGATGGATGAAGAAACCTGTATGGTTGATGTTGCAAAATATTTCTTAACATTTATTCAGCAAGAGAGCTGCGGTAAATGCGTTCCTTGTCGTGAAGGCACAAAGAGAATGCTTGAGATTATCGAACGAATTCCTAAAAGATATGGAAGCGATGGAAATAAACTTGATCAATTGCAAAGATTTAAAGGTATGGTCCACTTACAAAGATTAGCTGATGTAATTCGCGATACTTCACTTTGCGGATTAGGGCAGTCAGCACCAAATCCCGTTTTATCTGGTCTAAGATATTTCCGTCACGAATATGAAGAACACTTATATGACAGAAAATGTTCATCCGGTGTATGTAAAGAATTACTAACGTTTACAATTGATAATGAAATTTGCACAGGCTGCGGATTGTGTGTTAAGAAATGCGCTGTTGATGCAATTGTTGGTGAAAAAGGACAAGCACATTACATATTGGACAACAAATGTGTTAAGTGCGGAATGTGTTATGAAGTCTGCCGCTTTGAAGCGATAAATATTAATTAGTTCTTAAAAATTTTTATTGCCCCGATCTTTAGAAGCTGTGTGAAAATTCAATTGTAAGGAGAAAACTCACCCTAATTCGCTGCGGCGAACCTCTCTTAAAAAGAGAGGGACTTTGAAATTATAATGTATTAAGCCCCTTCTCTTTCTAAGAGAAGGGGTTGGGGATGAGTTCCTTTGGTTGACAAATAATTTTAACACAGCCTATTTAGGTCGGGGTTGAATAAGCCTAAACAATTAAGGGCTTAAGCCCAATTTAGAAATGTGGCTAAAGCCAAAATATTTTTATAAAGCTTTACCACGACTTGAAAGTCGTGGCAATAAAAGAATGACTTGAAAAGGAATATCGGAGTTTTTATGGTTCAGTTAACAATAAATGGAATAAAAGTAAACGCAGAAGAAGGAATGACAATTCTTGATGCTGCTAAATCAGTAGGGATATCAATACCAACTTTGTGTCACTTAAAAAATCTTGATCCAACCGGAGCTTGCAGAATTTGCTCTGTAGAGATAGAGGGCTTCAGAGGATTAACACCTTCGTGTGCTTATCCCGTTAGTGAAGGTTTGGTTGTTGAAACCGATTCACCAAGAGTACGCAAGGCAAGAAAAACAATTGTAGAACTTCTCGTAGAAAATCATCCTCAGGATTGTTTGATTTGTGTGCGCAACAAAAATTGTGAGCTTCAGGATTTATCTGAACAGTACGGAGTTCGTGAACATCGCTATGTTGGTGAAACAAAATCACACGCAATAGATATTTCAAGTGCATCAATGGAACGTGATCCTGCAAAGTGTATACTCTGCGGAAGATGTGTTCGTGTTTGCCACGAAGTACAAAAAGTTGGTGCTATAGATTTTACAAAACGTGGATTCACTTCAATCGTTACAACTCCATACAACAAAGGATTAAATGTAAGCGATTGTATCTTATGCGGACAATGTATCCTCGTTTGTCCAACAGCAGCTTTACGTGAAAAAAGTTCTGTTAAAGAAGTTGCCAATGCAATTTATGATAGAAAAAAATATTGCATTGCACAAGTTGCTCCTGCTGTTCGTGCTTCACTTGGTGAAGAATACAATATGCCTCTTGGTACAGATGTTACTGGTTTATTAGTTACAGGTTTACGCAGATTAGGATTTAAAAAAGTGTTCGATACAAACTTTGCTGCCGATCTAACAATCATGGAAGAAGCAACTGAGTTGATTAACAGAGTGCAAAATGGCGGAAGTTTGCCAATGTTTACAAGTTGCTGTCCTGGCTGGGTAAAATATGTTGAGATGAACAGACCTGAAGTTTTAGATCACGTATCAAGCTGTAAATCCCCTCACGAAATGGAAGGAGCAGTTCTAAAAACTTACTATGCAAAGAAAATGGGAATCGATCCTGCAGATATTTATGTTGTATCAATAATGCCTTGCACAGTAAAGAAGTATGAATCAAACCGTGTTGAACTTTCTGAAAATGCAATGCCTGATGTTGATGCAGTTTTAACAACGAGAGAACTTGTTAGATTCTTTAAGATTGCAGGAATTGATTTTAATGATCTGCCTGAAAGTGAATTTGATAATCCTCTTGGAGAATCAACTGGTGCCGCTGCAATATTTGGAACAAGCGGTGGAGTAATGGAAGCTGCATTGCGTACAGCATACTTTAAAATGACAGGAACTGAACTTGAACATTTTGAGTTTGAAGAAATTCGTGGAATGGCTGGAGTTAAAGAAGCAACAATAAAAATTGGTGATCTTGATGTTAACATTGCAGTTGTAAACGGAATTGGAAATGTTGATCCTATTCTTGATCAGGTGCAGAACGGAACATCCAAACATCATTTTATAGAAGTAATGGCTTGTCCCGGTGGATGTATAAACGGCGGCGGTCAGCCGATTCATCAGAAACCTGAAAAGGTTATGAAACGTATTAAAGTACTTTACAAAATAGATGAAAATGCAAAGACTAGAAGATCGCACGAAAATGAATCTGTAAAAACTTTGTACAAAGAATTCTTTGGTGAACCAAATTCACATAAAGCACATGAAATTCTTCATACAGAATATTTTGATAAGAAGAAGATGTTTAAGAATTAAATTATTTATTTGTCATTCCCGCGAAAGCGGGAATCTCTTTTTAGTTTAAAAGATTCCGGGTCAAGCCCGGAATGACACAAAGCAAAATGAATCACGCAATAGTTACCACAATAACCGATAGATGTAAGAGATGTTACTCTTGTATTAGAGAATGCCCTGCTGCGGCAATACGAGTTATTGATGGGCAAGCGAAAGTGATTGAAGAAAGATGTATTGCATGCGGACATTGTGTTAAAGTTTGTTCGCAGGATGCAAAACAAATTTTTTCTGAGATTGATGAAACATATCAACTTCTTCAATCAGGAAAAGCTGTGGCAATAATTGCCCCATCTTTTGCTGCATCATTTCCAGACGAGTATAGAAAAGTTGCAACAGCATTAAGAAAACTTGGATTTACAAAAGTTATTGAGACAGCTTTTGGCGCTGATCTTATTGCTAATGAATATATGAATGTAATTAAAGCTGATAATGATAAAACAGTTATTAGTTCTGCCTGTCCCGCCGTAGTAAGTTTCATTCAAAAATATTATGTAGATCTTATTCCAAATCTTGCACAGGTTGTATCTCCTATGATAGCACTTGGAAGATATTTAAAAGAATCTGATGGCGGTGATTTAAAAATAGTTTTTATGGGACCTTGTGTAGCAAAAAAACACGAAGCAGAAGATGATGATGTAGCCGGAGTAATTGATTCTGTTTTAACATTCACAGAACTAAAGCAAATGTTTAATGAGCAGAATATTAATATTAATGAACTTGAAAACAGCGATTTTGATCAGCCGCATGCTATGATGGGAAAAGCATATCCGCTTGCAGGCGGTTTGATTAAAACTATTGATATTAGCGGTGATATTCTTGAAAAAGATATAATTGTGGTTGAAGGCAAGAAAAAAGTTTTAGAAATAATTGAAGAGATCTCAAACAATCATATCAATGCAAAGTTTACAGATATTTTATTCTGTGAGGGATGTATAAGCGGACCGGCAATTGATACAAAGTTAAATTACTACGCCAGACGTGAAAAAGTAATTAACTACATTAATGAAAAAATTAATAACGTTGATAAACGTGTTTGGAAAAGTAATCTTTACAATGCAAGAAAATTAAATCTTCATAGAAAATTTA
>DAIRCT010000069.1:0-16748 GCA_036796535.1 Ignavibacteriaceae bacterium | reverse complement strand
ATTGCGACTGCAATTGTTATTAAAGGAAGTATGGTGCTTTCAAATCCGACCGCTAAACCTGTAATGATGGTTGTGGCTGCACCTGATTGTGAACTTTTTGCAATTGTTTTTATCGAAGGACCGGAAGTGTAGAACTCACTTTCAACTCCTATTAATATTCCGCAGATTAAACCGGTGATAACAACCCAAAATTCTGTAATACCACCAACAATTAAATTAGATGCAAAGTAAGCACCGATTATAAAAATTATTCCTGCCACATAAGTTGTATTTCTTAATGCAGACTGGGGATTTAGTTTCTTTAAAATGTTAATAGAAAATATTCCGAGAAGTGAAGCGATTAATCCGATAGTGATAAAAACGATAGGAAGTGCTGAATATTCAAAAACTTTTTCAGAAAATGTTGATGCGATTGCAATTGCAGATACAACAGCACCGACATAAGATTCAAAAAGATCTGCGCCCATTCCAGCAGTATCACCCACACAGTCACCAACATTATCGGCAATAACTCCGGGATTTCTCGGATCATCTTCAGGAATTCCAGCTTCAACCTTGCCGACTAAATCAGCGCCAACATCAGCACTTTTAGTATAAAGGCCTCCGCCAACTCTTGCAAACAAAGCAATAGATGAAGCACCAAGTGCATATCCGCTAATAATTTCAGGATCTTTAGTAAAGAAAAAAACTAATCCTAATCCAACCACTCCAATAGCAGCGACTGAAATTCCCATTACCGAACCACCGAGAAAAGCAGTTAACAAAGCTTGCGGTGTTCCGCCGGTAACTGCTGCCTGGCAGCTTCTTCCGCTGCTTCGTGTTGCCGCCTGCATTCCGAATATTCCTGCAAGCATTGAGGATATCGCTCCTCCCACATATGCAATTCCCGTGTATAGCGATAAGAAAACAGTAAGCACAACAAATACAACAATCATAAAGATAAATATTATTTGATATTCTCTTCTTAAAAATACCATTGCACCAATATGAATTTGTTCGGCAATATCTTTCATCTTTTCATTTCCGGGATCCTTCTTCATCACCATTTTATAAATCACAAAGGCAAATAATAAACCGATAATTCCGATTGCGGGAATCCATAAAAGATTATTCATAACACTACTCCTCTGATAAGTTTTTGTTTATATCTTTTTTCAAAAGTTTATCGCCTTTTTGTAATCTTGGATATTTGGGATTTGTTAGGTCCCGAATATCCTGTGAATAGATTACACTTATTGTAAGATTTTTATCAAGCTCTGGGAATTTCAAATCATCATAGATTTTATTTTTTTCAAAAGGAAGATGTCTTTCTAACTCATCTCTTGAGAAAAAAATTGTACCACATACTCCACACCTGAATATTTTGCCGCTGAATGTTTCAATAGAAAAAGGAACTTTGTCCTTAATTCTGAATTTAGCAGTTAGTTTTGGAGCAGACATAAATTATCTCTCAGATTTATCAAACCAGTTTATTTATGAAGAACTATTACAAATGTTCCAATTAACATCAAGACACCTGCAACTGCAAATCCGATTGCAGGCGAAATTGCTGTCCAAATAAATCCAATCAATATGCTTGAAATAAAATCACCTAAACCATTAACAGTTCCAAGCACACCCATTCCAATACCTCGTGTTTCGGATGAGATTAAGTCAGCTGTTATTGCGCTCTCAAGTGTGTCTTCTGCTGATATATAAATTCCGGCTAATACAAAAAGTGAAAACAAATAGAACAGGTTTGTGTAATTAAATGCAAACGCCAAAATAAAACCAATCATAGTTAGCACAGCGATGAAATATCCAGCGGATAATAAATAAACTCTTTTAATTTTATCACTTAAAGCTCCAATAGGAAAAGAAGCTAAAGCATAGACAATATTTCTAACGATATACATTATACCGGCAAGTTGCGCGGCTTTTATTATTCCATACTGTGGAGTAAGTAAAGTGGTAGCAGCAAGAATTAAAAATGTTGGTGCAAAATCTCCCGCACCAAATATTCCAATTCCAACCAGATATTTTCTAAATGAATGCGGTAAACCTTTTAGAGTTATCCAGAATTTTAAACCGTGATTTATTTCTTTTCTTTTTTCTGTTACCAGCAAGGCGAAGGTTAGAACTGAAAGAATACCGGGTATAAGCGTAACAAGAAAGATATTTCTAAAAGGTTTAGATGGATCATCAATTGCAAATGGCTGCCAGACAGATAATAGCCATATTCCGATAATTGGTCCGACAATAGCACCGAGTGTATCTCCGGCGCGATGGAAGCCAAAAGCTTTGCCTCGATCTTTTTCACTAACTGAATCAGTTAACATTGCATCACGGATTGGACCGCGGATACCTCTGCCGAGCCATCCAATAACTCTGCCTGTAAAAACTAAATGCCAGGTTGATGCTAATGCAAATAATGCTTTTGAAAATCCGGTTAAAAAATATCCAAGGGTTGTAAGAAACTTTCTGTGTCCGAATTTATCTGATATCCAACCTGCACCAAGTTTTACAAAACTTGAAATTGCATCGGCTGTTCCTTCAATAATTCCAAGTGCTGAAGGAGGTGCACCAATTGTAGATAAAAATCCGGGAAGAATCGCAGTTGCCATTTCGTGGCAGGCGTCTGAAAAGAAACTGGTTAAGCTCATACCAACAGTGTTGCGGTTTAACCAGCTATTACTATTTACAGGTTCGTTATTTTTTGAATCCAACATAGCTCCAGAATTATTTTTAAAAATGGATTCGGTGTAAAAATTAAAACTCCTACACCAAAGATTATTTATCTTTTGTGCAGGAGTCATCAATCCCAATCATTCAGGATGTTTGCGGCGAACTCCATCGCCAAATTTCAATGCAAAGATAGAAAATTTATTCAAGTAAATAAATTATTTTTAACTAAAATGTAATTTCTAATAGATCTTCTTTTGCCTCATCTAACTCATACATCTCTTCTTCAAGTATGCCCATAATTTTTTCAGGCGTGTAGCTCTCGTCCAAATTCAACCACTCAAGAAAATTAGGCATATATTTTTTACCAATTTCATAAGTCTCTTTTTTGATATCTGGCAGAGGAAATAAAATAAAACGCATCTCTGTTTTAATTACAAATCTTAAATCATCAATCAGATTGATAATACTATTTTTCATTGATTCCAATTCATCAGCATTAGTGTCATTTGTCCAATTTTCTATTTCTAAGGAAAGCAGGTTAGATTTTATTATTGCATTTTCAAAATTTCTATTTAAAGAAATCTGTTTAATTTCATTTAAAACAAAAAGAAAATCATTTTTAATTTTTTGATATTTATCCGCCATACAATTTTAAAGTGATCTAGTTTTTCTTCCTGCAAGTTTTTCGATTAGGACGTTTATTAATTTTCTTTTGCTTCGATCAATTTCATAAAATGATTTTATTTTACTCATATCATCAAAATCTTGATACAATCTTTCAATCTGATTTATGTGAGTATCGGATAACCATTCCAAAATTGTTTTATCTTCAATCAGTGTTTTGATAATTTCCAAATGATTAAAACATATTCCGGTGCTGTTTTCAAATTTCGTACGGAAACCTGGTTCATTCAGATAAGAAGAGAATGAACTAACAATTTCTTTTTCATATTCATCAACATTCTTGCATATTCTGCATTTAACTGAAAAATTTTTGTTCTTGTAAGAGCCCATTTCAATTATGGATTTTAGCAATAAGATATTTGTTTTTCCATTCGCAATTTTTTTGAATTGACGAAAATGAAAATCACAAAAGCCGCCTTCTGAAGCAATTTCTTCCCGGGTCTTTTTGTAATTTGAAACTGCATATTGAATTTTGGAAATAAAATCAAATTCATAATCCATCATCATAGCACAAATCGGGCAGCCATTGTTACTATCTGAGCCGCTAAAATATTTCTGGATTTGTTTGTCTAAATTTTTATTTGGATCTGAAGTTTCCATAAAATTATCATCTCAAATGAAATTTCTGACCAAGAAAAACTTTTCTTGCAATTTCGTTTTTTTCAATTTCGGGCGGTGTGCCATGCAGCAAAATATCTCCTTGATTAATAATGTAAGCCCGATCAGTAATTTCAAGTGTTTCGTGTACATTATGATCAGTTATTAAAACGCCAACATTTTTATCTTTAAGTCGTGCGATAATTTGTTGTAAATCGTAAACCGCTATTGGATCAACTCCGGCAAACGGTTCATCAAGCAGCATAAAATAAGGATGAAGTGCCATAGCGCGCATAACCTCAAGCCGTCTTCTTTCTCCGCCGGATAAATCTTTAGCTTTTACAGATTTTCTGGTATTCATATCAAATTCATTTAGTACTTCATCAAGTCTTTCTTTTATTTGATCTTTTGAATAATGATTCAATTCCAAAACAGCAATTACATTTTCTTCAGCAGTTAAACCTCTGAAAGCCGAAGGTTCCTGCGGGAGATAACCAATTCCTAATCTTGCCCGCTTGTACATTGGATAATTTGTAATGTCAGTCTCATCAAAAAAAACTTTTCCACTATCGGTTTTAATGTCACCTGTTATAATTTTGAAGGTTGTTGATTTGCCAGCGCCGTTTGGACCGAGTAATCCAACTACCTCGCCTTGTCTTAATTCTAATGAAATATCTTTTACAGCTTCCTTTTTCTTGAAATTTTTTTTGATATTTTTTACAGATAATATATGCATGCTTGTTTCTTTAAAATATACCTTTTGCTTTTTTACAAAAAAAAACTCCTATCACTAAAGCATTAACTAAAGTGGCAGGAGTCATTAATTCCTAATTGTTGGAATATTTTTTGGCGAACTCCATCGCCTTAAAAATGAAATTATAATCTTAAAGCTATCATCACCGCTCCCGATGCAATCAAGGATATCCCTATCCAATCGAACATAGATAATTTTTCTCCCAAAAACATAACTCCAAATATTGCAACTAATACAACACTTAATTTATCAATCGGTGCAACCTGAGATGCATTACCAAGTTTTAATGCACGAAAATAACAAATCCAGGAACCGCCTGTTGCAACACCTGATAGGACAAGAAATACTAAACTTTTTTGAGATACTGTTTTTAATGATTGAAACTGATTTGTACTAAAAAGAATAATTCCAAGCACGAATAAGATTACTATTGTTCTTATAAAAGTTGCAAAATCCGAATTGATTTTTTCAATACCAACTTTTGCAAAGATTGCAGTTAGCGCAGCAAAAATAGCTGATAAAACAGCCCAAACCTGCCAATATGAAAATAAATTTTTCAATCAAACCTCATTTGTATTTTTATAATGAATATGAAAAACTGGCTCCTACTCCGTTGGGAATAAAATAAGGCATAACAGTTATATTATTATTAACCGAATCATCATCAAATTTTACAACCGCTTTACCAATAAAATATCCAATTGAAGCAGCCAGCACTGTATCTGAAAACCAATGGCTATCGCTGTACATTCTTTGCATCACTGTAGAAGCTGCTAAAGCATAAAGTCCGATTGTTGCATAGTCGTTATCAATCCTGCTTGATAAAATTGATGATAAAGTAAAGGCAACAGTAACGTGACCGGAAGGAAACGAAGTGTAAGCAGTTTCAGTTTGAAAAAAATTGAAATAATTATGTCCATCATTTGTATAAGGCCTGCTTCTTCCGGTTACAGATTTAATTATTGTAGTTGTTAGACCAGCAAAGAATAATCCTTCCAACAACATTCTGCCGGTGACACTAACATCTTTGTTGTTAAATAACTTGCCGCCAAGATAAAGTGAACCTGATAGAATAGCTGCATAAGAAACTTCACCATACGCTTTTCCAACTTTTGAAATATTATCAAGAGTGCTGTTGTGATTTCTCTGCCAGAATGATCTGCTGTCTTCATCAATCAAATAAGCCAATGCAGTAGCAGATAAAACTGAACCTGTTATTATCCAATCTTTCTCATCAAACGAAAATGGGGCAGAAACAATTTTAATTCC
The DNA here is from genome assembly GCA_036796535.1 of Ignavibacteriaceae bacterium. Classification (GTDB taxonomy): domain Bacteria; phylum Bacteroidota; class Ignavibacteria; order Ignavibacteriales; family Ignavibacteriaceae; genus IGN3. The sequence continues at coordinate 10,780 of DAIRCT010000069.1, read as the reverse complement.
TGTATGATAACCCGAAAGAAAATCTTCTGTAAAAGTTGAGACTTGTATTGTTGTATCTTTCTTTAATTCTGAGTTCTGACCATAAGTGTTTGATGATATCAGAATTAAAACAAAAATAAAATAATTAAGATGAAATATTTTATTATTCATTAAATTTAATTCTTTACAATTAAAACATCGCAGTGAGCATTTTCACTTATCATATCAGCAGTATGACCAAGTAATCTGCCCCAGAGATTAGAATGTCCGGTGCTTCCAACTATTACCAAATCAAAATGTTCTTTCTCAGCAACAGTAACGATTGTTTTAGTTGTATGTCCTTGCTGAAAAACAAACCTAATTGGATAATTCGTTTTCTTTGAAAAATGTTTTACTTCATTTTCAAGTTTACCCGCATAGGCAATTGCACCATCTTGTTCCTGCTTAACTTCGCTAATTGTTTCCGGATAATGAGGTAATTTACTTTGAACCCAAATTGCAGTTATTTCTGCTTGATAAAGCTGTGCGGTTTTTACGCCTCTTTCAAGAGCTTTTTTGCTTCCTTCAGATCCATCATAAGCGACTAATATTTTTTTATACATAATGTTACCTAAAAATTATTTATTATTATTTTTTTTACTAATTCTTGTAAGACGTCCCCAGGCGTGCATCATAATCTCAGTCGGCTGGAAGAATTTTTGTGCGATTAAAGTCGGAATGATAGCACTTAAAATTACAACTGTAACTAAAACAGTGTACTGTGATTGATCAATAATTTTATTTGTCAAACCGAACAAGGCGGAGATTGTTCCGAATGTTAATCCGGTTGCCATTAAAAGTGTTGTATAATTTGCTTCCCGCATTCTCATCTTTGAAACTCTTGCAAGTGGATAAACACCAATAAATTTTGTACCAACTTTAATGATTAATAATACTGCTATGATAATGATAGATGAAACCAGGATCGGCAGCGAAACATAAAGCCCCGCTTTTATAAAATAAAAAGGTGTGAATATTGTAAATGCAATTGTTCTCATCCTTGTCACTAAAGTTTTATCTCTTACAAATACACCAGCAACAACAAGTCCTATCAGATATGCAGGTAGAACTGCTTCACTTTTTGCAGTTGTTGCTAATCCACCAAGGAAAAATAAAACTAATAAAATAAATTTAACTTCCGGTTCACTGATTCTTGTTGCTCCCATTCTTGTTATTATAAGTTTTGTCCACTTTGGCATATACCATAGCATAATTGAAAGTACGACAACGAACACAAGCAGCCATATATTAAAATCAGCGAAAAGAATACCGAGAGCGAATACAGTACCGAAATCTGTGATGAAACAAGCTGCAAGTATCATTTTACCAAGAGGAGTATTACTCAATCCTTTTTCAATCATAACTGCATAAACTACTGCAACAGATGTTGTTGATAATGCAATCCCGGCAATTTCTGCTTGCTGCCAGCCCCAACCGGCTATATAATAAGTAAAAAATAAAACACCAAGAAAAGGAAGCAAAAATGAACTTACTCCGATTAATAAACTCTCTTTTAAATGTGCTTTAAGAGAAGCCGGGTCTATTTCGGCACCTGCAAGAAAAGTTAATACGCCGCTACCAAGCATAGCTAAAAAGTTAATCCATTCTGTTGTTTTATGGATACCAAGAAAATTACCAGCAATTATTCCAATAATAATCTCTATCAATGCTACTGAAATTCCGATTCTAATAGAAATGAGACTTGCAATAAAAGCGAGCCCCATCCAAATAGCAGCAGCAAACCAGATGTTTTCTAACATATCAATCCTGTTTATTTATTGCTATTATTTTGTCGAAATATATTTTATGATATCAGCCTTTTCCAGAGTTATAAGTCCACCGCTGTTTGCTTCCTCGAAAATATCATGAAGAACTTGTAAAAATCCTTCAATTTTTTCTATATCATCAACAATCTCAATTATTAATGGGAGGTCTTCTGATAATCGTAATATTTTTGCTGTGTGAACAACACTATTTCTTCCAAAACCCATTACACCTTTGAAAACCGTTGCACCGGCAAGACCAGCTTTACGGGCTTCAAGAACTATTTTTTCATAAACAGGAATATGTCCTATTTTATCTGATTCCCCAATAAAAATACGAATTAATTTTGCTTCACCTTTAATTTCCATAAAAGGACTCCTAACTATATAGAAAAATTATTTAACTGATTAGTTTAGAAATTTTGTATGCTATAAATAACGCAATCAATGTTAGAAATAAATTTAATAACGAGTTTAATCCTGCATAAAAATATTCTCTTTCTTTTATAAAGTTTATAGTTTCATATGCAAAGGTAGAAAATGTAGTAAGCCCACCGCAAAATCCAACGGTTAAAAATATTCTCGTTTCCTGATTTATCAACTTATTGGCATCAAGATAATACATTACCAATCCAATAATAAAACTTCCAAGCACGTTTACAGATAAAGTTCCGTATGGAAAAGTTGGAGGTAAGAATTTATAAACGAAATTGGATCCCCAATAACGTAACATACCGCCTATACCGGCGCCAAAAAATACTATTATATAATTTTGCAAAATATGTTCTCCTATCAGCTTAATATTTTTACCAGAAGGAGTCATTAGTCCAGAAGAAATTCGGACGGTTTCTCAAAAATTGAGACCCATTAAAGAAAGGGTAAAAGGTGAACTCCATCACCATTGTAAAAATATATTGTTAATTAATTATTTACAATCATTACAATTTAATATTGATACAACGCAAGTATAATAAAAAAAAGATTGTTTTATAAGATTTACTGATATAATTTTCGTCAGCGATGGAGTTCGCTTATTTATTTCTTTAAAAGGAATTGATGACTCCTACTTTTAATCAGAAAACTCTGTTAAAAGTAGGAGTTTTTTATTTTCTTGATAACTATTATAAAAAGGGAAAAACAATGAAAGCATTAATTGTCTCCGATATTCATGCAAATCATCCTGCATTACAAGCTGTGTTAGAAAAAGAAGGTAATTATGATAAACTTATTTTTCTCGGTGACGTTGTTGATTACGGTCCACATCCTAAAGAATGCTTAAAATTTATAAAAGAAAATGCAGATTATTATGTAAGGGGCAATCACGATAATGCACTTGGTTATGATACTGATTGTAATTCAATGGGAACATTCAGGGAATTTTCTTATGCAACAAGGGCATGGCATAAAACTCTTCTGGATAAAGATGATATAAAATTTTTAAGAGATATGCCCGTACTTGCTAAAGCACATCTTGAGGAAAAATCATTTTTGCTTGCACACGCATCTCCCAAAGGTGATATTTCTAAATATCTTAATCAGGATGAAATAGTTTCAGAGATTGACGAAGGAATTGCGGAATATGTTCTTGTTGGTCATACACATGTTCAGTATAAACTTCATCTGGAATATAATTTAATTGTTAATCCCGGAAGTGTTGGATTAGCAAGGGATGGCGGACAAGCTTGCTATGCAATTTATGAAAATGGAAATATAGCTTTACATAGGATTGATTATGATGTTGAAAAAACTGTAAACGATCTGATGAAAGCACCTCTGGCAGATAATATTAAAGAAGGATTAAAAAAGGTTTTGCTCTTAAAAAAGTAGCATAAATTCCCGATGGATAAGAAAACTGATAAACATTTAAATTATTTCAAGCTTGTTGAAGCATTTAATGAAACTGATTGCCCGATTTGCAGAAGGAACGATGAAATATCTTATAATTATGTTGATAATCTTCTTTACGAAAATGTTAATGATGGGGCAGTAAGAGAACAGCTTGGCGATAGTCTTGGTTTTTGTAAAGAACATTGGCAGTTGTTCTTAAAAATTGGTGACTCATTAGGAACTGCAATAATTTATAATGATTTACTTGCTAAGTTTTTGAATCTAATAGTTAGTGGTAACTTTAATAAATTTTTAAATAGAAAGACTTGTCCGGTTTGTAATCTTATAGAAGAACAGACCAAAAATAATCTGAAAATATTTTTATCCTACTACAATGATTCAGAATTCAGGAAAGAATTTGAGCAAACAAATGGTTTGTGTGCAAACCATTTAATAGGATTGTTAAAAGCTTCTGAAAAAAAAGAACAAAAGGATTACTTTATAAATTTTCATAAAAAAAAGATTGAGCAGATACAGAACAAACTTAACGAGTTAATTAGAAAAAATGATTATAGATTTGAGAGTGAAAAAATTTCTGCCGAAGAGGGTGAATCCTGGATTAAAGCAATAAAGTTCTTAAACGATTACAAATAATATTATGACTTACTATTGTATAAATTGCTGGCATGAAATTAAAAAAGATACTGTGGTTTGTCCTCATTGTGGCTATGATCAGAAAGAAGCTGCAAATATTTCTTTTACTGATAAACTTATAAAATCTCTAGAACATCCTGAACCTGAAACACCTATCAGAGCAGCGTTGATTTTAGGTGAATTAAAAATAAGTAAAGCGGTTCCAGAATTAATTTTTAGATTAAAATCTGAAAAAGATCCATATATTATTAAAGCATTTACGGAAGCGCTATTAATGATTGATCCTAATTTGATTGATGAAATAAGAAAAGTAATTGGAGATAATCCACCGGTGACGGTTAAAAAAATTTTGGAGTTATAAATGCCCGATAAAGTAAACATAAACATACCTGATAATCATAAAAGAAGTTTATCTGTTACCGCAAGACATATTGAGAGCAGTATTGATGATATTGAAGAATTGTTAACAAAAAAAAGACACGATTCAGTTACTGAAAAAGTAATTGCAAATATGACTCAGGAAAAAAGGGAACAAATATTACAACTGACAAAAGTTCTTCGTGAAAAAAATCAAATTATGTTTAATGATTTACAACTAAATGGTAATGTGTTTTATGAAGATAGAATTGTCAGAAGCCGGGTAAGCCATATCTGGACATTGTTATGCGATAGCACCGCAGAAGCATTAAAAGGTTACGGTGATGTTACTCCTGAACAAGCTGAAATCATAAACAGACATGTTAATAGTTTGCTTGAAACAATAAATATTATTCAATCAATAATTCATTAAGCAATTCTTTAAAACAAAAAAGCCGATGAACAATTCATCGGCTTTTTTTATGCTAAATATTTTTTATGAAAATTGAACTTTCTTTTTTGAGCGTTCGGCATATTCAAGAACGAATGCACTAGCTACGAAAATCGATGAATAAGTACCAATGATAATACCAAACAATAAAGTAAATGCAAAAGCTCTAAGAACATCGCCGCCTAATAACAAAAGCACAAATACTGAAAGTAAAGTAGTAAATGCTGTAATTATAGTTCTGCTCATGGTTTGATTAACGCTTTTATTAATTATATCAATCAAAGGAAGCGTTTTGTGTATTTTCATGTTTTCTCTTACACGATCAAAAACAATTACAGTATCATTAATGGAATAACCAACAAGAGTTAAAAACGCAGCAACTACTGAAAGATCAATGTCAAGATTTAGTCCCGGTATAACGCCGTACAAAGCTGCGTAAAGCCCTAAAGTTATAAGTACATCATGGAACAATGCGGCAACAGCTCCAACTGCAAAAACAAATTTAAATCTAAATCCAAGATATATTAAAATTACAACTAATGATAAAAAGACTGCAATAACAGCATCTCTCTTAAGTTCATTACCTACTTTTGGTCCAACTTTATCTTCTTTAACGATAGTGAAATTATTGTCTTTTATTTTTTCTTTTAAATTCTCTTTTATCCAATCCGAAATTCCTATTGCGATATCAATCTTGGTATTTGTTGGTTCCTCAGAAACCTTATTTGTTTGATAACCTGCGGCAAACAACTTATCGGCTAATAAATTTGTTGTATCGGGGTTAGGAAAGGAGTAGGTAATTGAATTACTTGTTTTTTCAATCACATTAAAAGGAACATTCGGGACAATTTTATTTATATCTTTTTCGATATTAGCCACAACTTTTGAATAAACGTTGGATGGTAATTCCTGAAGTTCTGTTCTGATAAGTGCGCCGGTTTCTCCACCGAAAGTTCTTACCTCAACATTGCCAAGTCCGATGTTTTCAACATCTTTTCTAACCTCTGCAATATTAATTTGCTTGTCAAATTGAAGTACAATTTCAGTACCGCCCTTAAAATCAATTCCAAAACTTAATCCTCTAAAAATTACACTTATCCAGCCAATAAGAAATAAAACAAGAGAAAAGATATAGAAAAATTTTCGTTTGCTTAAAAAATCAACATTTAAATTATGAAATACTCGCATTGATAAATTAACTCCTTAATAAAAAATTAACCTAAACTAACCTTTATTCCTCTTGCTATGAGGATATCTAAAACAACTCTTGTAATAACAAGCGCACCAAACAATGAAGCTGCGATACCAATCATCAACGTTAATGCAAATCCCTGAACCGGACCGGTACCAAACTGATAAAGGATTATACCTGTAAAAAATGTTGTGATATTGGAATCTATAATAGCTGAATATGCTCTTGAAAAACCACTGTCTACAGAAGCTTTCATGGTTTTACCTGTTGCCATTTCTTCTCTTATTCTTTCAAAGATAAGTACATTCGCATCCACAGCCATACCGATTGTAAGTACTATACCTGCGATACCAGGTAAAGTTAAGGTCGCCTGAAATCCTGCAAGGATACCAAGAATAAAAAGAATAACGAGTACAAGAGTTAGCGCGGATATTGTACCTGCCTGTCTATAATAAAAAATCATAAATATTCCTACGGCAATGTAACCAATAAGTGCAGACTGAAATCCCGCTGATACTGAATCCTGTCCTAATGAAGGACCAACAATTCTTTCTTCAATTACATCAACAGGTGCAGGAAGAGCGCCGGCTTTAAGTACAATTTCCAACAGTTTTGCTTCATCAAGGTTTTCTGATCCTTCAATTTGGGATCTTCCACCTGGAATTTTACCTTTAACTGTTGGGGCTGTAAATACAACTCCATCAAGCATAATGGCTATTCTCTTACCAACATTTGCGCCTGTTATTCTTGCCCATTCGGTAGCACCTTCAGAATTCATTTCCATATTTACAATTGGGGCAGATGTATTCGGATCAAGATTTGCCTGTGCATTGGTAACAACACCGCCTGTTAATTCAGGAGTTTTATTTACAAGGTACATTACATAAACTTTTTTATTCCCTTGATTCCTAAGTGGTTTTGCTGAAAATACGAACTCAACATTATCAGGAATAACCTTTTGAACTTCGGGCAAACTTAACCAATACTCGATTTTATTTCTATCTTCCTGGCTAACGTAAGCATCAGCATAAGGGCTTTGAGGATTTAATACGGCTGCCGAGAAGAATGGATGTTGTGCTTTAAATTCTTCAGCAGTTAATTGTTTTGTTGTATCTTTTGCTGCAGAAGTATCAGTCTTGCTTTTAGTTTCAGTTGTTGCAACTTCAGGATTTAAAGAATCTTTAACTCCTGATTTAAATCTTTTAGCAAGCACATCATCAATTCTCTGCATAACAGGATATGTAAACTCAGCATCTTTAACTAATCTAAACTCTAACAAAGCTGTGCCTTGTAAAAGTTGTTTTGCCTCTTCTTCTTTAGCAACGCCAGGTAGTTCAACGATAATTCTTCTGCTGCCTTGTCTTGATATTGACGGCTCAGAAACTCCGTATTGATCAACTCTGTTTCTTATAATTTCCATAGCGCGGGTTACTGCATCTTCGGCGGATTTTTTAAGATCCTTTATAATTTCAGCATCATCTTGTCTTATAGTTCCATAATATCTACTTAATCTTATGCCTTTTTGCTGAAACAATCTGCCAACAATATCCACAACGGATTCATCTGTTTTAGCGGCTTCTTTCTCAGCTTCAGCCAAAACTTTCTTAAAAGTATCATCAGGATTATTAGCAATCTTTTCGAGAAGCTTTCCTGTATTAACTTCAAGAACGATACGCATACCACCTTGAAGATCAAGACCTAACTTCATCCTCTTTTTTCTTGCTTCAAGGATTGAAGGGTCTGCAGCTTTAATGCTATCTTCAAAAATTGTTATTTGTTTATTCAACTGTTGTTTAGAAATTTTTGGATCATCTTTCTGAAGAACAGTTTTTTCAACATTAAGTTCTGCATTTAATTTTTTTGTGTTTTGATAATCCTGTAAAGTTGGATAAAGCAGGTAAATGCTAAGGGCAACTAATGCGAGGATTAGAATGATCTTAAATCTATATTCTTTCATATGTTATAAAAATTTTGTTACTAAAAGGGACTTTAAAAAATAAGCTGTCAAACTTACGGGTAAAGGCAAAGAAAGTCAATAAAAATTAAGTGTTTGGGGTATTGAATAAGCTGTATAAGTAGTAAAATTTGAAAGAAAACCTAATAAATGTCTAACAAATTAAAGAGATTTGATTACGGCTTTAACTAATCGGGCAAAAATATTTTTTACTTTATCAGCTGTTGCTGTAACCTCTGCGTGCGAAAGTTTATTTGCCGATATTCCGGCTGCATAATTTGTAATGCAGGAAATTGCCGCTGTTTGTAATCCAAGATAAGATGCATAAACCGCTTCGTGAACGGTGGACATTCCGACTGCATCAGCACCGTGCTTTGCAAAAAATCTAATCTCAGCAGGCGTTTCATAAGTAGGACCTTTTGTGTAAAAGTAAACTCCTTCTTTAAGATCAATATTCTCTATTGCGGCAGCGGATTTTATAATATTATTAAAAGCAGGGTGTGGCAGATTAATAATATTATTTTTACCCTCCTGATTTGTAAGTCCGATTAAATCTGTTAATTCTTTCTTTATCAATATTCCATTAAAGGATGAAGCAAGCATCAAATCACCGGGAGTAAAGTTTTTATTTATTCCTCCAGCCGCATTTGTTAATAAAAGATATTTTACACCAAGTTTGTGAGATATTAAAACCGGAAGAATGCATTCATTAATGTTATATCCTTCATAAAAATGTATTCGTCCTTGAAAGAGAATTATCTTTTTATTTTCAAATTCTGCAAAATGAATTTTACCTTTATGCCCGGCAACGGTGGAGATCGGATAACCAGGAATGTCTGAAGTTAAGATTGATTTATGAATTTGAAGTTGTTCAGCAAAATCTCCAAGTCCACTGCCAAGTATTATAGATATTTCGGGTTCAAAAGGAGATTCTCTTTTTAAAAATTCTAAAAGTGCTTTGTATTTAAAAGATAAGTCAATCATCTAGAATGAAAAAAATAATCCGGCTAATGTAGCAGTAAGCAAAGTAGTTAACACGCCGCCAATTACTGCTTTAATTCCAAGTGCGGCAATATCTGATTTTCTGTTTGGTGCAAGTGGTCCAAGTCCACCAATTTGAATTGCAATCGAGCTGAAGTTTGCAAATCCACATAAAGCATAAGTCGCCATAAGGATAGATTTTTCATTTACAAGTTTTCCTGCTTGTACAAGCGTTCCCATATCTGAGTATGCAACAAATTCATTTAGTACTATTTTAGTTCCAAGCAAACTTCCAAAAGTCAATGAGTCTTGCCATGGCACGCCAATGCCATAAGCAACAAATTGTAGCACTAATCCAATAATCAATTGGAAACTTAACGGCTGCCCAAAGTGTGCAATCAAATATGAATTAAATCCTGCCCAATTTCCTAATCCATTTAAAAGATAATTAATTAGTGCAATAAGTGCGATAAAAGCAATTAGCATTGCTCCAACATTCAGAGCAAGAGTTAAACCATCGCTCGCGCCATTTGCTGCTGCTTCAATTACATTACTGGAATTTTTTTCAATCGCAACCTTAACTTTTCCTTTAGTTTCTGATTCAGAAATTTCCGGAATTAAAATTTTACCAATCATCATTGCACCGGGCGCAGCCATAAAACTTGCACCAAGTAATTGAGTCGCGAACATTTGCTGTGCCTGAATTAATGGAACGCTATGTGCCGCTGCATAAGCGCTGCCAAGCATTTGAATATAAGCCGCCATCACTCCGCCCGCAATTGTAGCCATTCCGCCAATCATTATTGTAAGCAATTCACTTTGTGTCATTCCTTTAATAAATGGTTTTATCATTAACGGAGCTTCAGTTTGCCCGACAAAAATATTTGCTGTGCAGGAAAGTGATTCTGCGCCGCTTGTGCCCATAACTTTTGCCATTACCCATGCCATACCTTGCACAATTTTTTGCATCACTCCTAAGTAATAAAGTACTGACATTAAACTTGCAAAGAAGATTATTGTTGGAAGAACCTGAAATGCAAAAAAGAAACCTAAATTGCCATCGTTGCCTGGTGAGAGAGCAAGATTTCCAAAAACAAACTTTGCACCTTCTGTGGTAAAGTTTAAGATCAAAACAAAAACGTAGCTTACACCGTTAAAAAAATCTTTAGGCCAGCCAAGAGGTGAAAAAATATTACGGAGTGAATCACCGCGAAGAATTAATATCGCAAAAAATATTTGAAGTGCAAATCCTGAGATGACTAAACGCCAATTAATTTTCTTTTTGTTATTTGAAAGAAGAAATGCAATTGCAATTAACAATGCTAAACCAAAAACTCCACGAGCGAAAGATTCAAGATTCATTAATGTTTCTCTTCAGTTGGGATGTAATGACATTTGCGGCATCGTGCTTCATACATATCAGCAGCACCAACAATTACTCTCTCTGATGACGCAGTTTTTCTTTGAGTCCTGTCTGCTGGATTTCCACACTCAACACAGATTGCTAACGATTTGGTTATATACTCAGCAACTGATAACAACTGCGGCATTGGTTCAAAAGGTATTCCACGATAATCCATATC
>DAIRCT010000068.1:0-16815 GCA_036796535.1 Ignavibacteriaceae bacterium | reverse complement strand
AATGAAGTTGGATGATCAAAAATTTAAAGAGCGATTTGCAGAAAGTCCGATAAAAAGAACAAAGCTTAAAGGATTAAAAAGAAATGCCAGATTTTTAATTGAATAAAATTTTTCTATTGGTGAATCTTTGTGTCTTGGTGGCATTAGCATTTAACACATTCGCCACCAAGACTCAAAGTTAAGAAGAAAACACGAAGTTAATTCGATAAAAGTAGTCTTGAATCTTCACCAACTTATCTGAATCTTACAGGTAATTAAAAAAAATCTTTGTATATAATTAGTCTTGGAGAAAAAAATGTCTGAACAAGCAAATCAAAAAAATCATTTTAAAGTTTTAATAATTGGTTCTGGTCCGGCAGGATTAACTGCAGCAATTTATACAGGGCGAGCAAATCTTAATCCTGTTATCTTCGAAGGTATGCAACCGGGAGGACAGTTAACCATCACAACTGAAGTTGAAAATTATCCGGGCTTTGAGCACGGGATTCAGGGTCCTGAATTGATGGATATAATGAGAAAGCAAGCTCTTAAATTTGGCGCGCAATCATTTTTTAAAGAAGTTACAGCAGTTGATTTATCTAAGAGACCCTTCAAAGTTAAATCCTATGATGAGGAATACACTGCCGATTCAATTATCATCTCTACTGGTGCCTCTGCAAAATTGCTCGGATTGGAAAGTGAGGTGAAGTATATGGGATACGGTGTTTCAGCTTGTGCCACGTGCGATGGTTTTTTCTTTAAAGGATTAAAAGTAATTGTTGTCGGCGGTGGTGATACGGCAATGGAAGAAGCAAACTTTTTAACAAAATTTGCCAGTGAAGTTACTATCATTCACAGAAGAGATGAATTTCGTGCATCAAAAATTATGACTGACCGTGCAAAGAAAAATCCTAAAATAAAATTCTTAACGAATAAAATAATTAAAGAAGTTGTTGGAGTTGAAGAGAACGGAAAAAAAAGTATGACTGGAGTAATTCTTCAGGATACCAAAGACGGCTCAATAACTGAATTTAAAGCTGATGGATTATTTATTGGAATTGGTCATCAACCAAATACACAATTGTTCAAAGGTATGCTTGATATGGATGAAACAGGATATTTAATTACAAAGCCCGGATCTACTTATACAAATATTGAAGGCGTTTTTGCTGCGGGAGATGTTGCTGATAAAACTTACAGACAGGCAGTTACTGCAGCAGGAACAGGATGTATGGCTGCATTGGATGCAGAACGATGGTTGGAAGCTCAAGAATAAAACTAAAATAGAATTAAGAATAACGAACCTGCCTGTCCGGCAGGCAGGCAAGGAATTTTGAATTTAGAAGTTTAATATCTATCGACTTCATCATTCAATATTCCTTGTTTAATATTCGATATTATTGCCTATTCTTTTTCATCTTATCAGACAGAACATTAGCGATCACAAATCCAATTCCTGTTCCAACAAAAAGTGAAAATGGAACCCAGTATTCTTTTGTAGTTGCATCCTGTAACATAAGTCCAAGCCCTAATCCCAAACCAAAGAAAATAGAAATTATTCCTATCTTCATTAATCCAAGTCCATCACGTTTTTCTTCAAAGAATTTTTTTATTTCTTCTGCTGATAGACCTTTCTCAATAAGCATCTGCTTTTCTTTTGATTTTAAATAAAAATACACAACTAAAATTACCCCGATTACCAGAGTTATTATTATTGGTATAAATACGGCTACAACTTCTTCTCTCATTTTTTTCTCCTTTGTTTCTAACCCTTACAATAAAAGGATTTAATTTTAGTTACTTAGTCACCTTACACAACATTTAAATAAATATTTTAAAGTCGTAGCACAGACTTAAGAGGCTGTGTTAAAATTGCGTTTGTCATTTCGACCGAAGGGAGAAATCTGATAATTCGTTTAGATTTCTCAGTCGAGGACTCCTTCGAAATGACTTTTATCGAATAATCACACAGACTCTTAAGTCTGTGTTACGGAAACGATATATGAAATAACTTTTTGTGTAAGGTGACTTACTTATTTAATTCTCTATAACATTTGACTAAACACTTAAAGTTTAGGTTACAAATTGATTATAAAATAATTCTAATCTAATTTTCTACCGTCTGAACTTACTTGTAACCTTTAATACATTGGTTTAGTCTATTATGGTAATGAATAACCTCTCTGATGTTGAAATTATTGAATCCGTAAAAAAAGGTAACACAGCGGATTATTCTATACTTATAGATCGTTATAAGAATAAAGCATTTACTATGCTTAAAAGAATGCTGAAAAATGATTTTGATGCCGAAGAAGTTTTAATGGATTGCTTTTTAAAAGCTTATAATAACATTGGAACTTTTAAATTTGAATCAAAATTTTCAACCTGGTTTTATCGTATTGTTTACAATACAGCTTTAACAAAACTTTCGAGTGCAAAAAGGAAAATTGAAAATGATATGAGTTCTGTTGATGATTTGCATTATCTGCAAAGCACTTATAATGCTGATGATTTCATTAAAGCTGATAACTCATTATTGATAAAAAAGATCGTTAATGAACTTCCGCCCAAAAATGCTGCTGTTGTATCAATGTTTTATCTTGAAGAAATGAGCATCGAAGAGATAAGTGAAGTGTTACAGATTTCCATCGCAAATGTGAAAGTGATACTACATCGTTCAAGAAATTTATTAAGAGAGATAATTGAAAAAAGAAATTTATTGCAGGAAATATTATGAACAATATAAATGATGAGTTACTGAATAAATATTTAGACAGTGAACTTAGTGAAGAAGAAAAAGTATTTGTACTTAATGCAATCAATAATTCGTCTGAGATCCAAAAAAGATTTGAAGCTCTGTTAAAAGTTCACTCTCTGCTAAAAAGTTTGCCGCCCGAATCAGCATCAACAAATTTTAGCAAATTGGTAATGCAAAAAATTTCCAGACGCGGAATAATTGAAATACAACAGAAAAAATTTTTGTATTCAGTCCTCTCATTATTCGGGATAATTATTCTTGGTATTGTTGGATATGTTTTTTATGAAATTGTAAGTTCGATTCAGCAAAGTACCTCAAGTGAAGCAATCTCAACATACTCAAATACAATCGGAAACTATTTCTCATCTTTCTTTGGTAAGAAGAGCCTATCAATATTCGGTTCTGTGCTTTCATTTATTATGCTGATTTCAGGATACTTTCTGTACGATTACCAAAAAAAATCTAAAAAAAATTTTAGTCATTAAAAACATTTTGTCACACTGAGCAAGGTCGTAGTGTGACTTGCCTTTGTAAAGAATATGTCATCTTTCGTCTTCGCTCAAGATCACGATGATATTCTCTTCTCTAATCAGCCTGAAATTGCCCATCCGTTTTGTATATTTGCACATCAATAAAATAAAAGTTAAGAATGAGTACAAAAGCCGGATACGTCGCAATAATTGGTTTACCAAATGTTGGTAAATCAACTTTAATGAATGCTTTGCTCGGGCAAAAGATTTCCATTACAACATCAAAACCACAAACAACTCGCAAAAGAATTTTAGGAATTTTATCAGAAGAAAATTATCAGATTGTTTTTCTTGATACACCGGGAATTATAAAACCCGCATATCTTCTGCAGGAAAAAATGATGGAAGATATTGAGCTCTCTGTAAAAGACGCTGATGTGTTTGTAATTATGTTTGATGTTTCTTCGGTTAGCTCATTAAAAGAAGCTGAATCAAACGAGTACATACAAAAAATAATTAATGAAAATTCAAAACCTAAAATTCTTTTGCTAAACAAGATTGATACAATCACACAGGAAAAAACAGTTGCACTTATTGAAAAATATGCAAATCAAAATGTATTCAAATCTGTTATCCCAATCTCTGCAAATCTGAATTTTAATCTTGAAAAATTACTTAATGAAATTGTAGATCTCATACCGGAAGGTCCTAAACTTTATCCTGATGATATAGTTGCCGAGGAGACAGAAAGGTTTTTTGTCTCGGAAATTATTCGGGAAAAAATATTTGAATTATATGAAGATGAAATACCCTATAGTTGTGAGGTATTAATAGCAGAGTTTAAAGAAAGAGAAAACGCCAAGGATTTTATTAGTGCTGAGATAGTTGTTGAAAGAGAAAGTCAGAAACCTATAATTATTGGTAAAGCAGGCAGAGCAATAAAAGAACTCGGTGAAAAATCAAGAAAAAGTATAGAGGAATTTTTACAACGCGAAGTTTATCTTGAACTGAGAGTAAAAGTAAGAGAGAAGTGGCGATCAAATTTAAATATGCTTAAGTCCTTTGGCTATGTTAGGATAAAAGATAAAGGATAGTTCAATTAAAAGTGTAAGATAGAGTTTTAGAATCTTTAAATTTTTTGAAATGAAGAAGTACATAGGCGAAGGCGCGCTTTTATTTAATACACTAATCTGGGGTGGTACCTTTGCATTAATAAAAAATGCGCTAACAGATATATCTCCATCATTATTTTTAGGATTACGTTTTGGAATTGCTGCATTAATTTTTTTGCCTTTCGTTTACTCGCATTTAAAAAAAACAAATGTAAAAACTATTTTCGCCGGTGTAATACTTGGCTCGTTTTATTTTAGTGGTTTTGCCACACAAACAATCGGGCTTAATCTTACCACTGCAACTAAGTCTGGATTTATAACCGGGACATTTGTAATCTTCATTCCGATTCTTCAACTTATTATTGAAAAACGAAAACCAAAATTAGTTAATATCATTGGCGTGGCATTAGTGCTGGCTGGACTTATAATGTTATCGAGTAAGGGAAGCGATGTGCTTGAATTTATTAAACAGCTTGGATCAGATTTTAACCTTGGTGATCTGCTAACTTTAATTTGCGCACTGCTTTTCGCTTTTCAAGTTGTATATGTTGATATATTTACAAAAAAGTATGAATACTTACCTATGGTTTTTATTCAACTCTTAATAACTGGCTTAGGCGGATTTATTCTTACATATTTGTTCTCAGTTGCATCAATTGAGCAAATTAAATTTACTTTAAATTTTAGTGTGGTTGGAGCAATTATTTATACTTCCATTTTTGCATCAATTATTGCAACAATAATACAATTGAAATTTCAAAAAACAGTTTCGCCCACAAAAGCCGGAATAATTTATTCGATCGAACCAATCTTTGCTGCTGTATTTGCTTACTTTTTACTAAGTGAAAAAATTTCTAATTTTGGCTTAGTTGGATGCTTACTTATTTTCATCGGGTTAATTATTTCAGAAGTTTTTTCAAGTAAAGATGAGTGAGTTAAAAAGAGCTAAAATAATTGTTAATGGTTTAGTTCAGGGAGTGGGATTTAGATATTTTGTGATGAGGCATGCGGAAAACCTTAACCTAAAAGGTTACACAAAAAATCTTTTTACCGGTGAGGTGCTTACTGAAGTTGAGGGGGAAGAATCACTAATTAAGGAATTGATAAAACATCTTAAGATTGGTCCGGTAAGATCGCACATAATTAATTGCTACGTTGAGTGGTCTGATTACAAAAATGAATTTAAAAGGTTTGAGGTTAGATATTAATAAATTTTCTCTCCGTTCTTTGCGTGAAGAAATATTTTTTATCGCAAGGACCGCAAAGTTTTCCGCAAAGTTTTTCGCAAAGGAAGGATAATGAAATTAAATTTTAGAACAGGTTTTGGTTTTGATGTACATGCATTTGCTGAAGGAAGAAAATTAATTATTGGAGGAATAGAAATTCCATCACCTAAAGGATTAGAAGGTCATTCTGATGCGGATGTACTTCTTCACGCAATCTGTGATGCAATGCTTGGTGCATTAGCACTTGGTGATATTGGAATTCATTTTCCTAATACAGACACAAAATGGAAAAATGCTGACAGCTCAATTTTACTTAATCACGTAAATAATCTTATTAACAGCAAAGGATACGAATTAGGAAATCTTGATTGTGTACTTGCAATGGAAATCCCCAAAATATCTCCATACATTGAACAGATGAGAAAAAGAATATCAGAAATTCTTAATGTGGATGTTGAGCAAATATCCATAAAAGCCACCACAACCGAAAAACTTGGTTTTGTTGGTAGAAACGAAGGTGCTGCCTCATTTGCAACAGTACTTCTTTTGAAAAAGGGATCGAATGATTGAAGATCTTCTTAGCCGGATTTCTGTTTTAACACCAATCTGGATTTACATTTTACTGTTTTCATTTGCTTATGTTGAAAATCTTTTTCCACCATCACCGAGCGATATCGTAATCGTTATTGGTGGCTCACTTATCGGGACTGGTTATCTAAGTCTTATTCCTGCTTTGGTTTTCGCAACGGGCGGAAGCACTGCCGGGTTCTTAACTGCTTTTGCAATCGGGTGGCAGTTTGATAAAAAATTAATTCATGCCGGCAAAATTAAATTCATAAACATCCAATCAGTTGAAAAAGTTGAAAACGCATTTCGTAAATGGGGTTACTATCTGATTATTGCTAACAGGTTTTTACCCGGAACGAGAGCAGTAATTTCATTCTTTGGAGGAATGAGTCGTTTAGATATCCATAAAACTATGCTACTATCTGCCCTAAGCTCATTACTCTGGAATTTTATTTTGCTCTATCTAGGAATTACTTTCGGGAAAAACGTAGCCACTGTGGATAGTTATCTCGGAACATATAGCAATATTGTTATCGCAATTACAGTTATTGTGATATTATTTTTCATCATTAAATATTTTCTTAATAAAAAGAAAAAAACAAATTGAATTTATTTAAAAGAAAATATCACGAACCATTAACCTCTGAACAAAAAAAAGAAAAAAGATTAGATAGATTACTTTTAATATTATCAGGGATATTATTTGGAATTTCTTTTTCACCGTTCCCTTTCCCGTTTACGCTTTTTATTTTCATCGCCTTTGTTCCTTATTTTTTTGTAATAACTAAAAAGCAATCCTTGCACAAAGTTAACAGTTCGTCATATCTTACATTTTTTACCTTAAGTCTAATCACAATTTATTGGGTCGGTAGTTGGCAGAGTGCAGCAGATCCATTTTTAATGCTGAGTGGTTTGGTTTTGGTGTTCTTTTATCCTTGTGTTTTACTTATCAATTCTACTTTGTTTTTTTTATCAAGAAAAGTATTTAAAAAGGATTTATCACTTTACTTCTTTCCATTCTTTTGGGTAACGGGAGAATATCTTCTAACACTAACTGATCTTAAATTTCCCTGGTTAACAATCGGGCATGGTTTAGCAAATTTTACTTCGTTCATTCAGATTGCAGATATCATTGGCGCATTTGGATTATCCTTTGTTGTTTTATGGATAAACATTTTTGTTTTCAAAGGAATGAAATCGTTTAAAGAGAACACAAAAGTTGGTTCAATTTATTTTTCGATTGCCGCTTCAATTTTCATTTTGATAATGGCTTACGGTTTTATAAAAATATCCTCTATCAATAAAGATGAAAAAAAATTAAAAGTTGGAGTAATTCAACCAAATATTGATCCCTGGAACAAATGGGAACTTGGCGGATTAAACGAAATACTTAATAATTATTTAAGTCTCTCGCAAAAATGTGTTGATAAAGGCGCAAAGCTAATTCTTTGGCCTGAAACCGCCTTGCCGGTTTTTTTAATGTCTGGTCCTTACCAGAATGAAGTTGATTCCATTTATTCTTTTCTTGATCGTAACAAAGCAACATTGCTTACTGGCATGCCCGATTTTAATATTTATTATAATAATCATCCTAAAAATGCAAAGTATAGTGAAGCAGGCAAATATTACTATACAACCTACAATGCAATATTGCTTTTGCAGCCAAATACTTTTGATATCCAGCGATACGGGAAAATGCAGTTAGTGCCACTTGGCGAGCATACACCTTTTGTTGATCAGCTTCCATTTCTTGGTGATTTATTAAAATGGGGAGTTGGTATTAGCGGTTGGAATGTTGGACAAGACACAACTGTATTTAAGTTTGTCAGCAATAAGGATACTATAAAAGTTGCCGGTCTTGTTTGCTTTGAATCTGTGTTTCCAACTTTTCCAAATTATTTTGTTGAACGCGGAGCTGAGTTTATTGCTGTATTAACTAATGATAGTTGGTATGGAAAATTAAGCGGGCCATATCAGCATAAAGACTTTGCGAAATTACGTGCGGTTGAAAACCGAAAATCAGTTGTTCGCTGCGCAAATGGCGGAGTGAGTTGTTTGATAAATAAATTTGGTGTTACGCAAGTTGAAACTGAAATGTTTACTCGTACTTATTTAGTTGTTGATGTACCATTGAACGATGAAAAAACATTTTACACAAAAAATCCATTGATAATTCCTATCCTATCATCCGCATTTTCATTATGGATATTTGGAATAAACATTTTATGGTGGATGAAGAAAAAATTTAAGTTATAATAATTTAATGTCATTACGGACGCAGCGAAGTGATCTGTAATTATTTTTATAGATTGCATCATCTGTAGACCCATTCTCGCAATGACTGAAGGAAAAAAATGATAGGCCTACGAAGCGATACAGTAACACGCCCATCTGAAGCAATGCGCAAAGCAATGTACAATGCCGAAGTTGGCGATGATGTTTTTAAAGAAGATCCAACCGTTAACAAACTGCAGGAATATGCTGCTGAACTTCTTGGCAAAGAAGCTGCTTTGTATGTTTCAAGCGGAGTTATGGGAAATCAGATCTGTCTAAACGTTCTTACAAATCCAGGGGATGAAGTTATATGTGATAAAGATGCGCATATCTTTAATTATGAATCAGGATCCCCGGCGGCTTTAAGCGGCATATCACTTTTTCCAATTGATGGGAAATATGGAATGTTTACTGCCGAACAAGCAGAAGCTGCACTTCGTCCTGTCTCTGCATACTATATGCCTCGCACAAAAGTTATTGAAGTTGAAAACACACATAACCGTGGTGGAGGCACCGTCTGGAAAATTGAAGATATTATTTCACTGAAAAATCTTGCTAAAAAAAATAATCTTTTTTTTCATCTGGATGGAGCAAGAATATGGAATGCATCTGTTGCAACCGGTATTTCAGTAAAAGAATTTGCATCACATTTTGATACTGTATCCTGTTGTTTGTCTAAAGGATTGGGAGCTCCGGTTGGTTCTATAATTGCCGGTTCCAAAGAATTTATTGAAAAAGCATTCCGTGTTAGAAAGGCCTGGGGAGGCGGAATGCGGCAAGTTGGAATTCTTGCAGCTGCCGGTTTGTATGCACTTCAGAATAATATAGAGAGATTAAAAGAAGATCATGAAAAAGCTAAATATCTTGCAGAAAGAATTAATGCAAATCCTAATCTTGATATTGATATGAAAGCTGTGCAGACGAACATTTTGCTTTTTCATCCTAAAAATATTTCTGTTGATCAATCAATTAAACGCTGTAAAGAAAAAGGATTATTACTTTCCGTTGGCAAAATTGATTTGATTCGCGCTGTAACACATCTTGATGTTTCTTTCGATGATGTTAAAAAAGCTGCGGATATTATTGATGAGGTATTTAATTAACTGTTAAATTGCTTAATTGTCAAATTGCTGGTTCGAGAATGGTTTATAACAATTTAGCCATTTAACAATTAAACAATTTGATTTAAAGTAGAATAAAGAGTTACATAAATGGACATAAAAGAATTCAAACATAAAACAAAAATAAAAATCAGATTTTCAGATCTGGATGCAATGCAGCATGTTAATAACGCAACATATCTAACATTTCTTGAGGAAGCACGCATTGATTATTTCAACTGTCTTTTTAATCGTAAAAGAGATAGTCTTGATTTCGAAGCTGTAGTTGGAAGGATTGAAATAAATTATATTTATCCAATCGTATTAGGTGATGATGTTGAAGTATTGACGCGAGTTTCAAAAATCGGGACTAAAAGTTTTGATGTTGAGCATATAATCACGATTAAAAAAAATAACGAATTTATTCCAGCCGCAACATCAGTAACAAAGCTTGTTTATTATGATTACAAAACTAAAGTTACTAAAGTAATTCCGGATGAAGCTAAAGCAAAAATTACCAAATATGAAGGGTTAATATCTTAGAATAAATTAATTAGTCACCTTACGCAAATCTGTGAAACCTTCGAGGTTTGGCCAATAATGTTGTTAAAATAATAGAAAAATTCTTAATTATTTCAGAAAACCTCGAAGGTTTTTATCAAATGTGCGTAACATAAATTAATTATTAAAGCTTCTTTATCGCATTCTCAATGTCGATTGATCTTTGGATTTTTCTAAGCGTTAGTGGTTCCGAAACTCTTTCTTTACAATCTATGATATCACACATTTCGCAGGTTTCATTTACAATCCTAAATGGAATTGCCGGATCATTCCAGAAATTAATTTTTTTCTTAAACTGATCATCAAAATAAAAACCAAGTGCTACGCTTGTAAAAGTATTCGGATCAAGTATGTTTTGTTGAGCAAGAGCGAAGGAAATATATTCATCATTTGTTCCATTAAATTTTGAGTGAAGTATTCCTGATTTCATTTTGCCGCTGCTATTTTTCCCCTTCAATTCATCTTCAAGCTTTTTGATTATTTCAATTGAAATCCATCTTCTGCAATAATGCTCATAATTTTCATATCCACCAAGATTTTGTTTGATGTTTAATCTAACCTCTTTAGTTAATTCATATCTGTTCGTTCCGGCGGTGCTATTAAATCGCAGGAAAAAATATTTTTTCAAACCCCATACTTTACCGGAAAGATTAGCAAGTCTTTGAAGAACCATTTCGGGAGTAGCCTCGTATTTATAAGTAAGATTGATTAAAAAATTCTCATCCCAATTTAATTCACTGAAAAGCTTATTTATATCTTTAATAAAATTATTTTTATTCAGAATTAACGCAGTGGAAAAATAAGCGGCATTGTAATTATTTAGTAGATGATCAAAAGTATTAAGCTTCAAACTGGAGTGGATGTAACTTCTTTTTGAAATTCCTAAATAATTGTAAGCCAACTCTTTTCCCAATATAAATAATTTTTGTGCAGATGAAAGTTTATTGTTTAAAAATAGAATCGGCTGTTTGCCCGGTTTTAGAATACCGCGTAGTTTTTTCAGTTCAGCAAAATCATTTAAACTTTTCTCGTCTATTTTGTAATTATAATGTTCCTCAAGTAATTCAGAAAGAATTTTATAGTTTAAAGATGGTGTAGTATCGATACTAAATTGTTCGGTAAACTTATCAACCGATTGTTCAATGTCTTCAAAATAATTATCATTAATTTCTTTATAAATCCGAAGTGCAGTTCTGCTAAAATTATTCTGACTCATTTCTGTATTTCTTGCCATATCAATAACAGTTGCTACAAGGGCGCTCAATTGATATGATGCATCCGACATTAAAGAAATAAATTTATTAATATCAATTCCATAATGATCAAGTGGAAGCATTTCAAGAATATTTGAGTCTATTAGTTCTGCAATAGGAGTAAGATTTTTAGTCAGCTTTAATGAAACAAGATCATCATAATTTACACCGAGTGCATCAGCTAGTTGTAAAATCTTTTCTGTCTTCGGATATTTTTTACCCTTCTCAATTTCATTGAGATAGGAAACAGAGAGTGAGCTTTTTTCTGCAAGTTCATTTAATGAAAGCTGCTTTTCTTGTCTTAGCTGCTTTATTTTCAACCCCAGTATTAGTTTTATGTAATTTTTCTTACTATCCAATTTTATCCTTTTTTAATTCAAAATATAAAGAAAATTAAATCAATATTTAGCAAATTTTCTTATTTAGCGAAAATTCGCTTGCTAAATACTATTTGTTGACGTATATTAAAAATGTAAATAAAGCTTATTTGCTAATCATTCATTAATAAAAGGCGAGGTAATCATGAATGAACCCACCAGACTTTTTGACATAATTCCTTTTCAAATAAAAAATTTCCCACGGGCTGATTGTGTGACGGATAAAAAAGAAGGCGAATGGATCAGTTTTTCTTCTCAGGAAACACAAACAATCATTGACAAATTTAGTCTCGGTCTATTGAAACTTGGTGTTAATAAAGGTGATAAACTCGCCATTATCTCTATTAACAGAACAGAATGGAATTTTGTTGATCTCGGAATTTTGCAAACTGGCTGTGTGGATGTACCTATTTATCCGAACATAAGTGTTCAGGAGTATGAATATATTTTTAATGATGCAGAAGTGAAATATGCTTTTGTTGCAAATGAAGATTTATATCAGAAAATATTTTCTATCAAACACAAAGTGAAATCACTTATTGATATTTACTCATTCGATAAACTTGAAGGGAAAAAACATTGGAAAGAAATTCTTGATCTTGCTGATGAATCATTACGTGATCGCCTCAATCAAATTAAAGATAATGTTAAGCCGGATGATTTAGCAACTATTATTTACACTTCGGGAACAACAGGTACACAAAAAGGAGTAATGCTTTCTCATAAAAATATTATTAGTGATGTCAATTCAATTAGACAAATTATGCCGATAAACAATAATCATCGCGTTATCAGTTTTCTTCCGATCTGCCACATTTTTGAAAGAACAGCAGTTTATTATTATATGAGTATTGGCGCTGCCATTTATTATGCAGAAAGCATTGATAAAGTTCCTGTTAATCTTCATGAAATAAAGCCAAATTATTTCACTACCGTTCCAAGATTGCTTGAAAAAATATTTGATAAGATTATGGAAATAGGTAGAGAGTTAAAATGGCCTAAGCAAGCAATATTTGGTTGGGCTGTTAATCTTGCAAATCATTATCATCCACAAGGCAAAACAAATTGGTTCTATGATATACGTCTTTGGGCTGC
The DNA here is from genome assembly GCA_036796535.1 of Ignavibacteriaceae bacterium. Taxonomy (GTDB): domain Bacteria; phylum Bacteroidota; class Ignavibacteria; order Ignavibacteriales; family Ignavibacteriaceae; genus IGN3. The sequence continues at coordinate 4,043 of DAIRCT010000068.1, read as the reverse complement.
ACGCAAACTTGTTTTTAATAAATGGCTTGAAGCTCTCGGCGGTGAAGTAAAAGGAATTATCAGTGGTGCTGCTGCACTTCAACCAAGACTTGGAAGAATTTTTACTGCTGCCGGAGTTAATATCGTTGAAGGTTATGGTCTCACAGAAACTTCTCCCGTAATTACTTGCAATCGTTTTGAAGATTATTATATCGGAACAGTTGGAACTCCAATTCCAGATGTTCAGATAAAACTTGATCCGGATACCGGTGAAATTTTAACCAAAGGTCCAAACGTTATGCTTGGTTACTACAACAAACCAGAAGAAACAAAAAAAGCAATTGATGAAGATGGATGGTTTCGCACCGGTGATATCGGAGTTATGGTTGATAACAAGTATTTAAAAATTACCGATAGAGTAAAAGAAATTTTTAAATTATCAGGAGGAAAATTTGTCGCACCGCTTCCAATTGAAAATAAAATGAAAGAATCTTTATTCATCAGAAATATTATGGTGATTGGTGAGAATGAAAAATTCTGTGCTGCTCTCGTTGTTCCGGAATTAGATTTCATAAAAAAATGGTGCGAAAAGAAAAGTGTTAAAGATTATCTTGAAAAAGGAATGAGTTGCAGCGATGCCGTTAAGGAAAGAATATGGAAAGAAATTCAGCATTACAACAAACGTTTCAGCCATATCGAACAAGTGAAAAAGTTTGAATTAGTTGATAAAGACTGGACTGTTGAAACCGGTGAACTAACGCCAACTTTAAAACTTAAGAGAAGAGAAATAATGAAGAACTATAAACATTTAATTGAAAAAATTTATTCAGAACAATCAACCACAAATCACACAAACTAAAAGAAAAACATTATGAAAAGAAAAATCAATGAAGTTGCGGTACTTGGCTCTGGCGTAATGGGTTCGCGAATTGCGGCTCACTTTGCAAATATTGGATGCAAAGTTTATCTGCTTGACATCGTACCAAAGGAATTGAATGATTCCGAAAAGAAAAAAGGTCTTACTTTGCAAGATGCTGTTGTTAGAAACAGAATTGCAAATGACAATCTGCAAAATGTTCTCAAAGCAAAACCTTCACCAATTTATCGTAATGATTTTGCTTCAAGAATTACAACCGGAAATTTTGATGATAATATGAATTTGCTTTCAAATGTGGATTGGATCATCGAAGCTGTTGTTGAAAATCTTGAAATCAAAAAGAAAGTTTTTGATAATGTTGAAAAGTTTCGCAAGCCCGGAACTTTGATTACAACAAACACTTCCGGAATCCCAATTCACTTAATGAATGAAGGACGAAGTGAAGATTTCCAAAAACATTTTTGCGGCGCACACTTTTTCAATCCACCTCGTTATTTACAATTGTTAGAAGTTATTCCCACACCAAAAACAAGTCAAGATGTAATTGATTTCTTGATGTGGTACGGCGATTTATATCTTGGAAAAACGACAGTTCTCTGCAAAGACACACCTGCATTCATTGCTAATAGAATCGGTGTCTTTAGCATTATGGCTGTATTCAAATTGAAAAAAGAATTGGGCTTGAGTGTAAAAGAAATTGATACACTCACCGGACCTTTAACCGGCAAACCAAAATCTGCAACATTCAGAACTGCTGATGTTGTTGGAATTGATATACTTGTAAAAGTTGCAAACAATGTTTATCACGATTGCCCGAATGATGAAGCCCGCGATCTTTTTGCAATTCCGGATTATGTGAACAAACTTGTAGAGAACAATTGGCTCGGTGATAAAACGGGACAAGGTTTTTATAAGAAATCCAAAAATGAAAAAGGTGAAAAAGAAATTCTTGAACTTGACACTGATGCTTTTGAATACAAACCAAGTCCAAAATCAAATATGCCTTCTGTTGCTGCTGCAAAGCCAATTGATAATTTGAAAGAACGAATGAAAGTTTTAGTCAGCGGCAAAGATAAAGCAGCAGAATTTTTACGCAAACTAAATTTTTACGTTTTCCAATATTCATCAAACAGAATTCCGGAAATTTCTGATGAGCTTTATAAACTTGATGATGCAATGCGTGCTGGTTTCGGCTGGGAATTAGGTCCATTTGAAACTTGGGATGCACTTGGTGTAAAGAAAACAGTTGATAAAATGCTCGAAGCAAATATGAAACCCGCTGATTGGGTTTTGAAAATGTTGGAGAGCGGATTTACTTCTTTTTACAAATCTGAAAATGGAAAGAAAAAGTTTTACGACATCGCATCAAATTCTTATAAAGAAATTCCCGGCAAAGGTGATTTTATTATTCTTGATAATTATCGTGCTAATGAACCGGTATGGAAAAATTCCGGTGCAACTTTACACGATATTGGTGATGGAATTGTTAATCTTGAATTCCAAACAAAAATGAATTCAATCGGTTCAGAAATTCTTGAAGCAATTAATAAGTCAATCGAGATTGCTGAAAAAGATTTTAAAGGATTAGTAATTGGAAACAACGGACAGCATTTTTCTGCCGGTGCAAATTTAGCAATGATGTTTATGCTTGCAACTGAACAAGAATATGATGAAATAGATTTAGCTGTTCGACAATTTCAAGGCGCAACAATGCACATTCGCTATTCAAACATTCCGGTTGTTGTTGCACCGCATTCATTAGTACTTGGCGGCGGTTGTGAGGTTTGTTTGCACGCTGATAAAGTGAATGCATCTGCAGAAACTTATATCGGCCTGGTTGAAGTTGGTGTTGGAATTCTTCCCGCTGGCGGCGGCACAAAAGAAATGACTCTTCGCGCTTCTGATACTTATGTTGAAGGTGGAGTTGAATTACCAGAACTACAAAAAAGATTTATGAATATCGCAACAGCAAAAGTTTCTACATCTGCTGTGGAAGCTTTCGATATGGGAATTTTCAGAAAAGGACAAGATGCTTATTCTGTTAATCCAAATCGTGTAATTGCTGATGCAAAAAAAGAAGCTATACTTTTAGCTGATCGTGGTTATACAAAACCAATTCCTCGCACTGATATTAAAGTTTTAGGAAGAACTGCACTTGCACCATTGTTGTTGGGTATTCATCAATTCAGATTAGGAAATTATATGTCTGATCACGATAAAAAAATTGTTGAGAAGGTTGCATATGTAATGTGCGGCGGAGATCTTTCTGAAGGAAGTTTGGTATCAGAACAATATCTTCTCGATTTGGAGCGGGAAGCATTTTTAAGTTTGATCGGTGAAAAGAAAACACTTGAAAGAATTCAAAGCATTCTTACAACCGGAAAACCATTAAGAAATTAATTAACAAGAATTTTAAAAATTAAATAAGAAGAAAAATTATGAGAGAAGCATATATAGTAGCAGGATTCAGAACCGCAATCGGTAAAGCGAAAAAAGGTGGATTTCGTTTTATGCGTCCGGATGATCTTGGCGCAGAAGTAATTAAACATTTGATGAAATCTGTTCCGCAGCTTGATCCTCATCGTGTTGATGATGTGATTGTTGGAAATGCATTTCCAGAAGCGGAACAAGGATTGCAAGTCGGAAGAATGATTTCACTTTTATCTCTTCCGATTGAAGTTCCCGGTTCAACAGTAAATAGATTTTGCGGATCGGGAATAGATACAATTGCAACTGCAGTTGCTCGCATTCAATCTGGTATGATGGATTGTATAATTGCCGGTGGAGTTGAATCAATGTCACTCGTTCCTATGACCGGTTGGAAACTTGCACCGAATTATATGATTGCAAAAACAAATCCCAATTATTATTTGGGAATGGGTTTAACAGCGGAAGAGCTTGCAAAGGAATATAAAATTCCACGTGAGGAACAAGATTTGTTTTCTTACAATTCACATATGAAGGCAGTGAATGCAATTAACAAAGGATACTTTAAAGATCAAATCGTTCCGATAGAAGTTGAGCACGTTTATGTTGAAGGCAATAAAAAGAAAACAAAAAAATTCATTGTTGATACAGACGAAGGACCACGCGCGGACACAACCATCGAAGCATTAGCAAAATTAAAACCAGTATTTGCAGAGAAGGGAACAGTTACTGCCGGCAACTCATCACAAACATCTGATGG
>DAIRCT010000067.1:0-17088 GCA_036796535.1 Ignavibacteriaceae bacterium | reverse complement strand
TCATTGCAAGAGAACCTGCGCAAACAGTTGCCATAGAAGATGAACCATTTGATTCCAAAATATCAGAAATTATTCTTACCGTGTAAGGGAAAACTTCATCTGCAGGAAAAACTTGTTTTAAGGATCTCTCTGCAAGATTGCCATGTCCTATCTCTCTTCTTCCAACCCCTGTCATTCTTCCAACTTCACCAACACTAAATGGTGGAAAGTTATATTGAAGATAGAATTTTTTGCTGTATTCTTCCAGCAAACCATCAATAGTTTGCTCATCGTTTTTTGTTCCGAGTGTAACGGTTGTTAAGCTTTGTGTTTCGCCGCGTGTAAATAATGCGGAACCGTGTGTCCTTGGTAAAACTCCAAGTTCAATTGTTATGGGACGAACCTGTTTTGTATTTCTACCATCAAGACGAATACCCTCCTTTAATATCCTTTCCCGCATTAAATCTTTTTCCATATCGTGAAGAATTTCACCAATAACTTTTTCCTGTTCAGGATATTTTTCTGCAAGCGATTGTTTTACAAATTCAGAAAGTTCTTTGTTTTTTGCTGATCTTTCTTCTTTTGTAAGAATTGAATAAACAATTTCTTTAAACTTAGCTTCAGCTAAATCGTAAACATCTTTTTTAAGATTTTCATCAATTACTTTTTCTGCAACAGTCCATTTTACTTTTCCGGCTTCTGCTCTTAATTGATTTTGAAGCTCAACAATTTTTTTGATTTCAGCTTGTGCAAATTTTAAAGCATCGAGTAAATCCTGTTCGCTTACTTCTTTGGATTCACCTTCAACCATCATGATTGAATCTGCAGTACCGGCAACAACAAGTTCAATATCGCTTAATTTAATTTGCTCGTGCGTTGGATTAACAATAAACTCGCCTCCAATTCTACCAACTCTAACTTCACCCATCGGTCCATCAAACGGAATATCAGAAACCATTAGTGCGGCTGAAGCTCCACAGGCAGCAAGAACGTCTGCATCATTTTCACCATCATAAGAAAAAACCATTGCCACAACCTGAGTTTCATTATTAAAACTTTCGGGGAACAGTGGTCTGATTGGTCTATCACATAATCTTGCACTTAATATTTCTTTTTCCGTGGGTCTTCCTTCGCGTTTGATATATCCGCCGGGAAATTTTCCTGCAGCAGAAGTTTTTTCGCGGTATTCAACCTGTAATGGAAAATAATCCATTCCTTCTTTAGCTTCTGGAGAAGCAACCGCAGTAACAAGCACCATAGTATCGCCATAAGTAACCATAACAGCACCGTTAGCTTGCTTAGCATATCTACCAGTTTCTAACGAAAATAATCTGCCGCCAATTTCAACTTCTTTCTTAATAACCATTTTTTAACCTTACTTTCTTATGTTCAATTCTTTGATTATTGCTCTGTAACGTGCAATATCTTTTTTCATTAAATAATCGAGAAGTCTTCTTCTCTTACCAACCATCATCATTAATCCTCTTCTTGAATGATGATCTTTTTTATGAACATCAAAGTGAGATGTGAGGTCATTGATTCTTTTTGTGAGCAGTGCAATTTGCACTTCAGATTTGCCTGAATCGTTTGCGTCTTTTCCGTATTTGGTAACGATTTCAAGTTTTTCTTCTTTTGTCATTTTATCTATCCTTTATTTGTTTGTACGATATAATTCCAGATTTAACCGGAATTAATTATTTAGTTTATTAAAAATTTTCAATCCGTTTTCTTTGTCTTTGTTCATCTGATTGATTAACTCTTCTGCGGAATTAAATTTTTCTTCTCCGCGTAATCTTTCAACCAATTCAACTGTAACTTTTTCCCCATAAATTTCATTGTTAAAATCATAAAGGTAAACTTCTGTAACCAGATCACCCTCATCATAAAACGTGGGGCGGTTGCCTATGCTTAACAAGCCATTATATTTATTATCCTGAAGCAAAACATTTACAGCATAAACTCCAATTGCCGGCAGAAGTTTTTGCTGCGATGATAATTTAATATTTGCAGTTGGATATCCAAGTTCCCTTCCGCGCTTATCCCCGCTAATTACAGTTCCGCTAAAAGAATATTTTCTACCAAGCAATGCATTAGCTTTAACAACATTACCTTCAATTAAGGCATTTCTTATTTTGGTGCTGTTAACAACTTCATCGTTCACATAAAATGCATCAACAACGGTTACTGAAAAATCTTTTTCTTTGCCAATTTTTTTTAGCAGATCCACATCTCCGCCGCGACCTTTACCAAAATGATGATCATATCCAAGAACAACTCCGCTTACTCCGATAGAATCAACCAAGTACTGATTTATAAATTCCTCGGGAGTAAGAGAAGCAAATTCCTTTGTAAAATTTATTGTTAAAAGATTTTCAACCCCAAGTTTTTCTAATATTTCCGCTTTTTCTTCCGGAGTAGTTAACAACTTAATATTAAAATTATTAGAAACAACTGTTCTTGGATGCGGATGGAATGTAATCACTAAGTTTCTCCATCCATTTTCCCTGGAGCAGCTAATTAATTTATCAATAATTTTTAAATGCCCGGGATGAAGCCCATCAAAAGTACCAAGTGTAAGAACAGTCTTTTTATTCTTAGTTAATTTTGTAATACTATCAAATACGTGCATCTAAATTTTCATCACGATAACTGTTAAAAAATCTAAATTTATTGACTTAATTCCTTCATGTCTCAGAGACAAAAATTAAATTCGCTACAAAGTCTTGAAGGCACACAGCTTAAATAACTTTATTCACCAATGCTAAACCCTGATGTAAAAACATTAAGATCAACAGCATCTTCAACATTAAAGTCACCAATTTCCGTTCTTCGCAGGGAGCTTAATATTCCTCCGCAGCCAAGTTCTTTTCCCAAATCATTAGCAATAACTCTAATGTAAGTTCCCTTGGAACAAGAAATTTCAAAATGTATATCCGGCAAATTTATTTTTATAATTTCAAAGGAATAAATTTCAACTTGCCTTGGTTCTCGTTCAACTACTTTACCTGCTCTCGCAAGTTTATAAAGTCGTTTGCCGTTATGTTTTAACGCTGAAAACATTGGCGGAACTTGTTCAATATTTCCCAAGAACTTATTTCTGGCAATGAGAATTTTTTCTTCACTTAAATCACCCGGCAAAACTGTTTCTGTAACTTCAGTTCCCAAATCCATAGATGGAGATGTTTTACCAAGAGTAATTATGCCTGTATATTTTTTATTTTGTGCCTGATATTCAGAAATCTCTTTTGTCTTTTTACCGGTACAAATAATCAACAAGCCGGTTGCAAGCGGATCAAGAGTTCCTGCGTGCCCCACCTTTTTAACTTTTATTAATCTTCGCACACGGGCAACCACATCAAACGAAGTCCAGTTTAACGGTTTATCAATTAAGATAACCTGTCCGGATAAAAAATCAAGATGCTGAAGATCCTTCGTTTGTTTTGTTATCATCATCTTCGTGAATTTTCTTAATCAATCCCTCAATCTTTTCAACATAATCAAGAGTATCATCAATAAAAAATTTTAACTCGGGTATAAATTTAATTCGGATATTGTGCGCTAATTCTGATCTTATAAATCCTTTTTTATCCTCAATTCTGTTAAGAACAAAATCCCTTTTTTCTTTTTCAAAAACCGACAAATATATTTTTGCCAGTTTTAGATCCGGGCTAACCCTAACATTTGTAATTGTTACAAAGCCAAGATTAAGATTAGAAAGTTTATGAAGAAAGATTAAACTAATTTCTTCCTTAATCAGATGTTCAACTTTATCAATTCTATGTGACATTTATTTTCCGTACAATCTAAAATTACTTATGCGAGCGTTTTTTTAGTTTCTACAAGTTTAAATGCTTCAATAATATCCCCAACTTTAACATCATTAAAGTTTTCAATGTTAAGCCCGCACTCGTAACCTGCATCAACTTCTCTTACATCATCTTTAAATCTTCTTAGATTTCCAATGCTTCCTTCGTGGATTACAATTCCGTCACGGATTAATCTAATCTTATTATTTCTTGCCAATTTTCCATCAAGCACATAACAACCGGCAACCGTTCCTGATTTAGGAACTTTGAAAGTATCTCTTACTTCAACTGTTGCGGTAACTTCTTCAGTAATAACAGGCGATAGCAGTCCTTCTAAGGCAGATTTAACTTCGCTTATTGCATTGTAAATAACGCTGTAAAGACGAATATCTACTTTTTGATTTTCTGCAAGTTTTCTTGCATTGATATTAGGACGAACATGGAAACCAATAATAATTGCGTTTGATGCAGCGGCAAGCAACACATCACTTTCAGAAATTCCGCCGACACCTTTATGAATTACATGAACAACTACTTCCTGATTACTTAACTTCATTAATGAATCTGAAAGAGCTTCAACAGAACCATCCACATCACCTTTTACAATTAGTGCAAGCTCTTTAACTCCGCCGATGCTAATCTGTTTAGCAATTTCATCAAGTGTAATATGGTGAACTTGTTTCTGATCCTGTTCTCTTTTTAACTGTTGCCTCTTCAAACTTATTTCACGTGCTTCACGTTCTGACTTAAGAACAATAAAAGTATCTCCTGCTTGCGGAGCGCCTTCAAACCCGAGCACTAAAACAGGTGTAGATGGAGGAGCATCAAAAACTTTATTGCCTCTCTCATCAAACATAGCTCTAACTTTACCGTGATGTATACCTGCAATAAAAGGATCACCTATTTTTAAAGTTCCTTTTTGTACAAGGATTGTTCCTGTTATGCCGCGTCCTTTATCAAGCTCTGCTTCAACAACAGCACCACGTGCAGGTCTATTGGGATTAGCTTTCAAGTCAAGCAGATCTGCTTCGAGAACAATTTTTTCTAATAATAAATCAACATTCAATCCGGTTTTAGCAGAAAGTTGAACCGACTGATACTTGCCGCCCCAATCCTCAACAAGTACATTCCGGTCAGCCATTTGTTGTTTAATTCTATCCGGATTAGCACCAGGTTTATCAATTTTATTTATTGCTATAATTATCGGAACACCTGCTGCCTGAGCGTGATTTAATGCTTCCACAGTTTGAGGCATTACCGCATCATCAGCGGCAACAACTAATACAACAATATCTGTTAATTGTGCACCACGTGCTCTCATTGCGGTAAATGCTTCGTGACCCGGAGTATCAAGAAAAGTAATTTGTTTCCCATTACCAATATCAACACGATACGCGCCGATATGCTGTGTTATACCACCAGCTTCACCAGCAACAACGTTAGTGTTTCTGATATAATCAAGAAGAGATGTTTTTCCATGATCAACATGTCCCATTATTGTTACCACGGGTGGTCTTGGCTGCAAATCTTTTTCATCATCTACAATATCTTCCAGTACTTCCGCTGTATATTCTTTTTGAAATTCAACTTCATATCCAAATTCATCTGCGACAAGAGTAATCGTTTCAACATCAAGTCTTTGATTTATCGAAACCATTAAGCCAAGACTTATGCACTTAGAAATAACATCACCAACGGGCACATTCATAAGGTTGGCAAGTTCATTAACAGCAATAAATTCATTAACCCTTAATTTATTTTGCTCTAAAGATTTTAATTCCTGCAGTCTTTCCTCTTCAGCTTCACGTTCTTTTCTTTTCTTTTTTCTGGATGCTGCACGGTTAGAAACAACCATATCATCCATACTTAGCATAGTTTTCTTTATTGCAGCTTTTACATCTTTTTCATCAATCTCAAATCTTTTAACACGCTTTCTCTTTTTAACAATTGCAGTTTCTTCCGTCGGAGTTTCGGTTGATGCAGCTTTTCGTTTTGCTTTTGGTCTTTTTTTCTTTTTGGAAACTTCAGCGGCACTTTCTTCTTTTGTTACTGGAGCTTCTTTTTTAACCTGTACTTTTTCTTTTTTGCTTTCACCAAGATCAATTTTACCAACAACTTTTAATCCTTTAACTTTTTTCGCTTCCAGATCTTTGGGAGATATAAATTTGTTCCGATTTGTTTCTTTACCTGATTCGATTGCAGTCTTAGGTTCCAATTTATTTTCAACTGGAGTTTCGATCTCAACAATTGGTTCAGGTAAAACTTCTTCAGCGGTTTCGGGTACTTCAACAGGTTCTTCAACTGCAACGTCTGTAATTACAATTTCTTTAACTTCTTCAGTCTGTTCAACCACTTCTTCAACTTTTTCTGGCTTTTCCTCTTTGTCAGATTTTTCAGCTCTCTTCTTATTGAACTCGGCAATTTTTTTGTAATGCTGTTCTGCTTTTTCGATATCTTTTTTAAAGTGGGCATTTACCTCGGCAATCATTTCTTCTGTAAGAATTGATTGGTGAGATTTTAGTTCATGTCCCTTACTTTTTAGAAACTCGATTAGATTTTCAGAAGAGAGATTAATCTCTGCCGCATATTTATATAATCTTATTTTTGTCGATTTATTTTCAGACATTTATTTGGTTACCTTCTTGTCAGCTATTCTTCTTCTTCAAACTGCGATTTAATAATTTCAATTATCTCTTCGATTTTTGTTGCATCAAGTTCTTTAATTTCCTTTAACTTTTCTGGTCCAGCGGTAAGAACATCAAGCGCTGTATCATATCCATTATTAATAAGAATATCATAAACTTCGTTACCAAGTTCTTCTTTAAGATCGAAAAGTTCAATATCTTCTTCATACTCTTCAAATGGTTTTTCTTCGCGTAAAATTTCTATTTCATATCCCGTAAGTTTCATTGCAAGCCGTATATTAACACCATTTCTTCCAACGATAAGTGAAACCTGATCGCTATCGGCGGTAACAACAGCCTTTCTTTCATCTTCATCAAGCTCTATTTTTTTAAGCTTTGCAGGCGCAAGTGATCTTTGTATAAATGTAATTGGATCATCAGAATAATTAATAACATCAATGTTTTCGTTGTTAAGTTCACGCACAATAGCATGAATTCTAACGCCTTTCATTCCAACGCAGGCACCAACGGCGTCAATTCTTGCATCCTGAGATTCAACTGCAATTTTAGCTCTTTCCCCGGGTTCACGAGCGATTGCCTTTATTTCAATAATACCGTCATAAATTTCAGGAATTTCAATTTCAAATAATCTTCTTAAAAACATATTATCAGATCTTGAAATAACTATTACCGGACCGCTGCTGCCTTTTCTAACTTCCTTAACGATAGCTCTTATTGTTTCCCCTTTTTTATATTTTTCAAAAGGTATTTGCTCAGAGCGTGGAAGTATAAGTTCATTCTTGTTATGATTTACAAGAATATCATTTTTTCTTATTTGATAAATATCGCCAACAACTATTTCGCCCAACAGTTCGTTGTATTCATTAAAAATAATTTCCTTTTCAAGTTCGCGTATTTTTTGATTAAGACTTTGCTTTGCAAGCACAACAAGTCTTCTACCTAAAGATGCTAATTCAATTTTTTCAACATAATCTTCACCAACCTCAAGTTCATCCGGATTACCTTTTTTATTTATTTCATCAATACTTATCTGAGTATTGGGATTTTCAACCACATCAACAATTTCCCGCTCAAGAAATATTTCTATATCGCCTCTATCCATGTTAACAACAACATCATATTTTGCTTCTTCGCCAAATTTCTTTCTAACGAGTAATCCAAAAATTTCTTCAAGAATTCCACCAAGAACGTCTCTATCAATGCCTTTCTCCCTTACCATCTGGGCAAAGGATTCGACAATATCATAATTCATTTGCTATCTCCTCTTCTAAGAAAAACTAATTAATACTTTTGCTTTACTAATATTTTTAAATTCTAAAACAATTTGATCTTTGCCGGATTGAAAAGTTAACTCGTCTTTTTCAACAGCGATTAATTTTCCCGTTAAAGTTTTAGTTACATCATCAATGCTGTAAGTAATTTCAAAATTTCTGTTAATGTGCTTCGGAAATTGTTTGATATACTTTAAAGATCTGTCTACGCCGGGTGTAGAAACATCCAACCGATAAGATTCTTTGATCAAATCCTGTTCTTCAATAACCTTGTTAATTTCACGACTTATAGCAGCAAGATCATCTGCAGATACATTTTTTTCGCCATCAACAAAAACTTCGATAATTCTTTTTCTGTTATCGCCTCTAAAGTTAATATCAACCACAAAAAAATTTAACTTTTCTGCGATTTCATTAGAAATTCGAACGATATTTTCTTTTAACATATCCATACCAACAAAAAACGCCCATAACGGGCGAATCAGATGGTTCAAAAATAGGATAAATTTACTAGATAAACAAGAAAAAGTTAATTGTGCGATAAAGTGGAAATATTAAGTCAAACAGTGTAGCAATCATACATATTTTATAAATTTGGGTAATTAAACTGATTTTCTGAAAACCGGAGACATAATGCAAACTCACATAAAACAAGTTATAAAACGTTCGGGGGCAATTGTTCCATTTAATCAGGAACGTATTGCAAATGCAATTTATCGTGCTGCTGTTGCTGTTGGCGGAAGAGATAAAGAAACAGCACAAAAACTATCTGAACAGGTGGTTCAACTACTGAATCAAAAATTCCCCGAAGGAAGCACTCCGCATATTGAAGATGTTCAGGATGTAGTTGAAAAAGTTTTGATTGAAAACGGACATGCAAAAGTTGCAAAAGAATATATTCTGTATCGTGAAGAAGCGGCAAGAAGAAGAGAAGCAGAAGGAAGATATGCGTCAAAGATCAATGAAAATATCCCCTGGCAAAAAATCTGGCGTAACCTTGATTGGGCCGTATCCCACAACCTTCACACAGTTGATCATTTGAATGATAGAATTACAAAAGGTGAATTTCCTTACGTCGTTCACGAATCTGAAGCACTTTATGAAGATGATGTTAACCTTGCAGCAAATTTAATTATCGAAAGACTCGATTCTTTAAGAATGGTTATGATAAGCGGACCATCTTCATCCGGCAAAACAACTACAACAATAAAACTTGAACAAAAGCTGATAAAGAAAGGATTTAAGTTTAAAGCTCTTAATGTTGATCATTACTTTTTTGATTTGGAATTTCATCCAAAAGATGAATTTGGTGATTATGATTTTGAAACTCCTCAAGCTTTAGATTTAGAATTGATAAACGAACATCTTGTTAAGCTTAGCAAGGGTGAAGAAGTTATGATTCCATTTTATGATTTTAAAACCGGAACACGAAAGTTAAACGCAACTCCTATGAAGCTCGCAAAAGACGAATTACTTTTAATAGATAGTTTGCACGGGCTGTATCCAGCATTTAGCAAAGATATTTCTGTTGAAGTAAAGTTTAAACTCTACCTCGAGCCGCTTTTACAAATGAAAGGCAAAGATGGTAGATATATTAGATGGACAGATTTAAGATTGATTCGTAGAATGTTACGCGATTCGGTCTTCCGTGCTTACAACCCTCAGCAAACTTTAGAGCACTGGCATTATGTACGCGGCAGTGAATTAAGAAATATAATTCCCTACTCCAACACAGCAGATTTTATTATTAGCAGCGGAATGCCATACGAAATTCCTATCTATGCCCATAGAATGCTTAAGCTTTTTGAAGTGTGGAAAGAAAAATACAAAGGTGATCCGCTTAAAGCCGATGCACTTGAACGTGCAACAAGGGTTTATAATGTATTAAAAACTGTAACACCCGTTGATGATGAAACTGCAATTCCGGGCGACTCCGTAATAAGAGAATTTATTGGCGGAAGCACATTGCAATATCATTAACTAATTCAAAAATCTTTCATTCAAATTTAGGTGCTTAACTAAAAATTATAATTCTGGGTAAGCACCTTTAATTTTTTAAAAATAGTTTTTTAAAATATCTGTTTGCCAGATTCTGTATTTCTTCAAACTTTCTTCAGATTTTTACTTTAAATTGTACTATGAAAATTTTACTAATCGAAGATGAAAAAGATCTTGCTAAATCTATAGTTGAATTTATTGGCAAGGAAAATTATTTAATTGACACAGCACATAAATATTCTGATGCCGATGAGAAAATCAGTTTAAACGAATATGATTGTGCTTTGGTTGACTTGATGCTCCCCGATGGTTCGGGGTTGGATTTAGTTAAAAAGCTAAAAAAGATTCAACCGAAATGTGGAATAATAATCATCACAGCAAAAAATACTATTGATGATAAACTAACCGGACTTGATCTTGGGGCAGATGATTATCTTACAAAACCATTTCATCTTGCGGAACTTAATGCAAGAATAAAATCTGTTTTAAGAAGAAGATTGTTTGATGGAAGCAGTGAAATAATTATTAACGAAATAGTTGTTGATGCTGAAAAACGCGAAGTAAAAGTTAATAACAAAATTGTTGAGCTAACAAGAAGAGAGTACGACATACTTCTATTCTTTATCAGCAACAAGGAAAGAGTTTTAACAAAAGAATCAATCGTTGAACACATTTGGGGCGATGATGCAAATGCTTTTGATAATTTTGATTTCGTTTACACACACATAAAAAATCTTCGTAAAAAACTTATTGAGCAAGGTGCGAATGATTATATTAAATCTGTTTATGGAATTGGATACAAGTTATCATTAAAATGAAACTCATTAATAAAATAAGTCGTTACTTTCTTTTCGTTTCGATATTAGTTTACATAGTTGTATCGGTCGGACTTTATTTCGTAATTGAGAATACGGTAACTAACGAAACTGATGAACAGCTTATTAACATTTCAAGGAAAGTAATTCACGAATTAAAAAATGGCAAAGTAATTGGCTTTACCCCTTTCGTTGAAGTAAGCATAACAGATAAAGTTGAAAAACAAGATTATAAATTTGAAGATGTTATTTTGTCATCACAAAATGATGAAGAAGGTGAACAATACAGACAACTAACCACCTTTGTAAATCTTAGCGGCACGAATTATAAAATCATTACAAGAGTTTCTTTGATTGAAAGAGAAGATATGCTCTTTACAATTATGAGCATTACTATGGGATCGTTTTTATTTCTTGTTCTGATAATGTATGTAACAAATAAAATCGTTTCAGGAAAAGTACTTAGTGATTTTTACGATACATTAAAGAAGCTTGAGAGTTTTTCTATAAAAAGTGATGAGCATTTAATTCTTAATAAATCAACAATTGAAGAATTTGAACAGCTAAACAAATCGCTTTTATTCCTTGCGGAGAAAGCAAAAAGTGAATATCGTAGCTTAAAAGAATTTTCTGAAGAGATGAATCATGAAATTCAAACTCCCATTTCAGTTATAAAATCTAAACTTGAGCTTCTGTTGCAAAGCAATGATTTAAATGAGGATAATTTAGCTCTGCTTGAAACTTCATTAAAAAATCTCAACAAATTAGAACGAATTAATAAATCAATTCTTCTGCTAAACAAACTTGAGCATAAAGATTTATTTGAAAGTACACAGCTTAATCTTTCTGAAGAAATTAAAAATGTTCTTAACGATTACAATGATTTTATTTTAACTAAAAATTTATCTGTAAAACTGTCGCTTGATGAAAAACTCACAATAACAGCTAATCATTCTTTAATCAATATTCTTCTGAGCAATCTTATATCGAATGCAATTAAACATAATGTTGATAACGGAAATATAAACATCGAATTGAAAAGTAATGAGTTGACAATTTCTAATACCGGAAAAATTACAAACAATGAGCCGGAAAAATATTTTGAAAGATTTTATAAAGAATCAAACTCATCTGATTCAGTTGGACTTGGATTAACGATAGCAAAAAAGATTTGTGATTTATATGGTTTTACTGTTGCCAACCAAATTCAAAATAATATCTATAGCTTGATTGTAAAATTTGAAAATTAAAAATAATTCAGATTGAAATATGAAGTATATAATTTTTGTTTCTGTACTCTTTACCACTATAAATCTTTTTGCACAAAGAAGTTTAGATTACTATTTAAATGAAGCTTATCAAAATAATCCGGCAATAAATGAGCAGCAGAATTTTATCAGAATTAATAGTTTACAAAGAGACCTGGATTATGCTCAAACATCCGGTTTTCAAATGTATTTATCTGCTAATTATCTCTTTGTTCCCTACTTCAATAATAGCAGCGGAATCATAACATCTAATCCGGATCAGAATGCTATTGGTTATGATATTGGATTAACAAACGGCGGATTGTATTCAGCCCAATTTAATATTGAAAAAAATATTTTTAATGGCGCTTTAAGTGATGCTTTAACAAAACAAAGATTGATTGCCGAAAACTCAGCTAATAATAATATCGAATTATTAAAAAGGGATTTACGAAAGCAAGTTACAGAGCAGTATCTTCAAACATTTTTATCTTATCAACTTTATAAGATGAGTGATGAATTAATTTCATACCTGAACGATCAATTAAAAATTCTTGGCGAACTTGTTGAAAGCGGAATGGCAAAACAATCCGAGTATTTATTGTTATCTGTAGAGATTGAAAATCAAAAAATTGCAGCAAATGATTACTTCTCACAATTCCGTTCTAATTTATCCGATTTAAATACACTATGCGGATTTAAGGATAGCAGTGTTGTTGAGCTTGAACCAATTGCACTCGAATTACAAAACGAAAAATTAAGTTCTGAACTTTTAAAAAAGTTTGAATTGGATAGTCTTGCAATTGAAAATCAACAGCAGATTTTTGAAACTAAATACCAGCCGCAGATTTCATTATTTTTTAATACCGGATTAAATGCAGTTGAGCTTAATAACATTCAAAGAAAGTTTGGTTTAAGTGCGGGAGTAAATTTCTCACTTCCGATTTTTGATGGAAGTCAACGTTCGATAACACAGCAGCAAACTAAGGTTTCCATTGAATCTATAAATAATTACAAATATAATTTTCAAATTGTGCTTGATAACCAAAGAAATAACTCACTAAAAAAAATTGAAAGTCTTAAAACCAATTTGAATAATCTTACCAAACAAATTGAAAGCTACAACACCATCATAAAAATTTCTGAACGCGAATTACAACAAGGTCAGCTTTCAATGATTGAGTATTTGACAATACTTAAAAACTTTTCTGATTTTAAGAAAAACAAAATTACAGCGGAAACAAATTACCAACTGGAAATTAATAACTTTAATTACTGGAATTATTAGAATGGACAATTCAATTTTAACAAACAGATTGCTTCACTTCGTTCGAAATGACCAAGTAACATCGTCATTGCGAGGGACGATAGTTCCGAAGCAATCTCAAAACATTTTGTGGTTGATTATTTTATTCACCTTTTCAACATTCTTAATTGCTTGTTCTAATGATACAAAAACAGCAGCAATAGAAACATTGGGTACACCTGTAAAGGTTGCAAATCCATCTGAATCAGCTTTAACTGATTATATGAGTTTCAATGCTAATACGGTTTTTATGAAAAAAGAAATTGTGCGCTCAACATTTCAAGGTTTCATTCAAAAGGTATATAAAAATATTGGTGATTATGTAAATGCCGGTGATGTAGTTTTCACAATAATTACAAAAGAAGCTTATGCCGCCGATAGTTTGCGTGTTAAACTTAGCGATGAAGTTTTTAGCGGGGTTGTAAATATTAAATCAAAAACCAGCGGCATACTAACGGAATTGAATTATAATGTTGGTGATTTTGTTTCTGATGGTGAACAGCTTGCTGTAATTTCAAATCCACATTCACTTGCAGTTTTATTAAATGTTCCTTACCAGCATATCTCAAAAATAAAATTAAAATCGAGCTGCGTATTAATTTTCCCGAATGGTAAGCAGATTACCGGCATAATTTCTAAATCACTGCCAAGCGTTGATCCGGTTTCTCAGACACAAACTTTTCTAATTGATTTTGTTGATGGAAAAGATATTCCTGCTAATTTAAATCTTGAGGTAAAAATCCCGGTGAATTTTATAAAGAATGCTGTTGTATTGCCCAAATCAGCAATTCAATCAGATGAAACACTTACGGAATTCTGGATAATGAAATTATTAAATGATACTCTGGCAGTTAAAACTCCGGTTACAAAAGGAATTGAGAACGATAGTTTGGTGCAAATAGTAACTCCCAAATTATCATTGAGAGAAAGAATTATAATTTATGGTGCTTATGGTTTGCCGGATACCGCAAAAGTTGTTGTAAAATAGTTATCAGAAAGTAATCATTGTGAGGAAACGAAGTGATAAACCAATCTAAAAATATAATTCATAAAATCAATGAAATAGTATGAACACTTTTTATACAAAATATAAAAGTCCGATAATTGTAATTCTGTTAATTGCTCTTTTAGGAGGAATATTTTCTCTTTCTAAAATTCAATCGGGGTTGTTCCCGGATATAACATTTCCTAAAATCAAAATTATTGCCGATAACGGACAGCAGCCAGTTGATAAAATGATGGTTACTGTTACTATCCCAATTGAAAATGCAATTAAGAAAGTTCAGGACTTAAATTTAATCCGAAGCACTACAAGTCGCGGCAGTTGTGAAATTTCTGCTTTCCTGAATTGGAATACTAATATTGATTTAGGCAAACAGCGTATCGAAGCGCAGATAAATGCAATTAAACAACAGCTTCCTCCTGATGTAAATATCACAATTGAAAAAATGAATCCTTCCATTCTGCCGGTAATGGGTTTTTCACTTGAAAGTGAAGGGAAAAGTCAAATTGAGTTAAGACAAATTGCAGAGTTTACAATTAAACCATTTTTATCAAGAGTAAATGGTGTTTCAGAAATCGCAGTGATTGGCGGTAAAACAAAAGAGTATCACATAATAATTGATCCGATTAAACTTAGTCAGCTTGGTATCACACCCAAAACTATTGCAGATGTTCTTGCACAATCAAACATTATTGCATCAACAGGTTATATAAAAGATTATAATCGTTTATACTTAACAATTACAGATGCAGCGATAGACGAAAAAAGCGAACTTGAAAATACAATCATAAGTAACTCGCCTAAAAGAACAATTAAACTGAAAGATATTGCAACAATTGAAATTGGAGAATTGAAAGAATATATAAAGATTAATGCTAATGGAAAAAATGTTCCGCTTGTTGCGGTAATAAAGCAGCCAAACTCAAACTTAATTGAAGTTGTTGATAGTGTAAAATCTCAAATAACTCAGTTGAATAAAATTCTGCCTAATGGTGTTGTGCTAAAACCATTTTATAATCAAGCTGATTTTGTTGGAGATTCAATCAATAGTTTGAAAGATGTTTTGTGGGTCGGGCTTTTACTTGCAATTATTGTTACAATTATTTTTCTTCGTTCATTAAAAGGAAGTACTGTAATTTTAATAACAATTCCCATAACTCTCAGTTTGACCATCACAATACTTTATACACTTGGCTATACTTTTAACATAATGACAATTGGTGCAATTGCTGCAGCGATAGGTTTAATCATTGATGATGCAATCGTTGTAGTTGAACAAATTCACCGAACACACGAAGAAAATCCCAACACAAGTACTCACGAACTTATTCCTAAGGCAATAAAATATCTTTTCCCGGCAATGGTTGGTTCTTCTTTAAGTACCATTGTAATTTTTCTTCCTTTTGCTTTAATGAGTGGAGTTGCCGGTGCATACTTCAAAGTTCTTACCGATACAATGATTATCACTCTAATATCATCTTTCTTTGTTACCTGGATTGGACTGCCTGTTGTTTATCTTTTACTTTCAAGAAAAGAGTATTCTATTAAACCGAAAACAATCGACAACAAAAAGGTTACTTGGGTTTACTTTTTCATAAAGCGTCCGTTTATTGCAATCAGTATAATTGTGTTATTAATTTTTCTTGCATACTATTTATTGCCAAAATTACCATCAGGGTTTTTACCTGAAATGGATGAGGGCTCAATAGTTCTTGATTATGGAAGCCCACCGGGAACATCGCTTGAAGACACTGATAAAATGCTGCAATATGTTGATAATGTATTAAACACAATTCCTGAAGTTGAATCTTTCTCAAGAAGAACAGGAACACAAATGGGATTTTTTATCACCGAACCAAATAATGGTGATTATCTTATCCAACTAAAGAAAAAAAGAAATAAAACCACAACCCAAGTTTCTGATGAGATAAGAAATAAAATTGAAACAGCACTTCCTTCACTCCGTGTTGATTTTGGTCAGGTAATTACTGATATACTTGGCGATTTGATGAGTTCTGTTCAACCAATTGAGATAAAAGTTTTTGGTGATGACAAAACTACTCTTTATAAATTAGCAAATGATGTTGCTAGTATAGTTCAAAACACAAATGGCACTGCCGATGTATTTAACGGAATTAGAATTGCAGGACCCGAATTAACATTTGATCCGAACATTGCAAAGCTAAGTCAATATCAATTATCTCCACAGGATTTTCAGTTTCAAATGCAAACAAAAATTGAAGGAAGTATTGTTGGTGGAATATTAGAAAAAAACCGTATGGTTGATATCAGAATGATTGAACAGAAAAAAGACCGAACAATAAATGAACTTAAGAATACTTCTATATTCCTTCCGGACGGCAGATTAAAACCTATAGATGAGTTTGCTAATTTCAGATTAACAAGCGGAGTCGCTGAAATTGAACGGGAAAATTTAAAACAAATGGTTGCAGTCACTGCAAGATTAAACAATCGTGATTTAGGCAGCACTCTTGCTGATATTCAAAAAAATATTTCTTCAAAAATCACTTTACCACAAGGGTATCAAATTGTTTATGGCGGTTCTTATGCCGATCAACAGCAGGCTTTCAAAGAGTTAATCACCATTTTATTACTTGCGGTCTTATTGGTTTTTACTGTTATACTTTTTTTGTTCAGAAAAGTACGAATTGGTTTTGCTATTATTTTTCTTGCCGTTCTTGGTATAAGCGGCAGTGTACTTGCATTATTTTTAACAGGAACACCTTTAAATGTAGGTAGTTATATCGGACTGATTATGATTGTCGGAATTATCGGAGAAAATTCTATTTTTACTTACCTGCAATTTTCAGAAGCGAAACAAAACGGAATGAAAAAAAATGAAGCAATTGCATATTCAATATCAGTGAGGCTTCGTCCAAATTTAATGACTGCACTTGGAGCAATAACGGCACTCTTTCCACTTGCACTTGGAATCGGGAGCGGGGCGCAATTACATCAGCCGCTGGCAATTGCAATAATAGGTGGATTTATAATTGC
>DAIRCT010000066.1:3421-17089 GCA_036796535.1 Ignavibacteriaceae bacterium | reverse complement strand
ACGCTGAAAAAGAAATAACAGTAGCTTAGTTGAACCCCCTCTTTAATCTCCCCCTTTCACAAAGGGGGAGAAATTATAATATGTGATGACTTAAAAATTTTCTTAATATGTGAGCATTATCCTTGGTTATTTTACTCGAACTATCATTTCAGGATTGATCTACATTTATAATTTATAGCCACGAAAGTGTTTTCTCTTCTGTTTCATTTTGTTGTGTTACATCTAAAAATATTTCTTCAAGCGATTGATAAGTTTCATTTGTTATCTCATTCCTAATTTTATTACGAATATCTTTGGTGGCTGATTGATATACGATTTTACCTTTGTTTATAATTGCAACTTCATCTGAAATATCCTCAATATAAGAAAGTATATGAGATGTTACTAAAATGGTTTTGCCTTTTTCTCTTAACTGATTAAGCAGCCTCTTTACCTTAATAATTGTTAGAGCATCAAGACTTTCAAATGGTTCGTCAAGTATTATAAAATCAGGATTGTGTAAAAGAATTGAAGCAAGCGCAATTTTTTTTTGCATACCTTTAGAATATTTTTCTATCAGCATCTGGCGATGAGCTTCAATTTCAAAGTAATCAAATAATTCATCAAGCCGTTTTTGGATTGTATCTTTATCAAGCCCATACACTTCGCCAACAAAATGTAAATGCTCTTCGCCTTTAAGATGGATGAATAAGTCATCGGTGTTTTCGTAAAGAATCCCTAATCGTTTCTTTATTTCAATTTCATTTTCTTTAAGCTCTCTGCCAAAAATCTTAATACTACCCGAATCTAAGTTAAGTAAATCGGCTATACAATTTATTGTTGTACTTTTTCCTGCTCCATTAGGTCCTATAAGTCCAAAAATAATTCCAGAAGAAATATTAAAAGTTAAATCATCTAAAACTCTTCTGCTTCCAAAAGTTTTTACTACTTTTTCTAGTTCTAAAATGTTCATTTAAATACCTGAATTATTTTTTCTTTTCTTTGTGATAACATCGAACCAAAGACTGATAAAATATTTTCTCTATAATATATAAAAGGGATAACAGCAACTAAGACTGATAATATAAAAACAAATTTAATTTCAGCTTTTAAGTAAAGCTGGAACAATAAATAAAGTGCAACCCAACTAACAAACGTTAACACAGAAAAAATAAACAGACTTATTAATGATGTTAGAAAACCACTCATTGCTTCAAAACTAACTTTTTTGGGAAAGTAAATTGATAAAGGGAAAGAAATTATCAACAGAAACAAATAGCCTAAAAGAAAAACAATTTCAAAAAACATTATATCTAAAAATTTTGTTTTTAATATTAACATTACAATTAAGTTCACAACAGAAATGATTATATAGTAAAAGTTTGAGATTAACATTTTATTTTTTAACAAAGAGTTATTAGTAACCGGTCTGATAAAATAGTTGATGATTGAATCTGCTTCAAAAGCAAAGATATTAGATAGAAAGCTTAGGACAATTAATGATAAGAATAGAAAGGAAATTGAAAATTGTTCAGAAAGTTTATAACTGTTTTGTTCGGGTTGTTTTAAAGATATAAATAATATAATTACAATAAAAAACAGAATCATTAAATGAGACGGCATTGTTCTGATTGAACGTAATGTATAAGCCACATCTTTTTTAGAAAAAGGATTTACCCTAGAATTAATAAAAAGTTTTGTAAGGATTGATTTTTTAGTACTAAATTTTTGATAAGTCTTACCATAACTTTTTTTCTTAAGCAATTTTGCACAATAAATGTTTAATAAAAACAAGAGAAAATTTAAGATTGCGAAATATAAAATCCCTATTATAAAATTATAAAAAAAGTTTGAACTTGAACCCAAAAGCAAAGTCGTATACATGCTTGTCGGTGCTAACTCTAAATAACTGGCAGCGTTAATTAAATTATTTGAATTTGATAAAAATCCAGGGATCTGTTTTATGATAATCATAAAGGTAAAACCTGCAGTAAAAGAAATAAGCATTATAAATTTTCCTGCATCCTTAGTAAAACTTATTAATCCAATTGTATTTCTGAGCAGATAAATTATATTCGAAATTGAAAGCAACAGCAATAAAAATATGATTAATACGGCTAAAGCATTTATCCATCCAACCGTAAAATCCGATAAAAATATTGCAACCGCATAGAGAGGCAAATAAAGAACATTAATAATATCTGCAATACTATTAATTATTTCATAAAATATTATACGATTAAATTTTATTGGGTAAAGAAAAAGAGTTCTTAAATAATTGCGGGAGTAATCTGAGCCGCTTAGAGTAAGTGTAGAAATTATATTAACGATAAAAATAATTATAAGAATAATTTCAAAAAGCGGACGATATAAAACACTGTCCTTTTTAAAGTTATCTTGAACATATTGTACAATAAACGCACTTGATTGTAACGTATTAAAAAATACAAGCATTAATAAAATAATTGCTATTATTTTAGACCAATTTTCAGATTTAAAAATTGTGTTCTTAAATATTTTATATTTTAATCTTATTAAAGAATAGATTGATTTGAGATAATCTGACATTTTATTGATGTAATGAATTACTTAAGGCCATTAATTAATTTTAACAGCCTTTTTTAAGTAATGTTTTATTTATAAAATTATCTAAAACTACACATAAGTACACCTCCAATTGCGCCGCAAACCCAACCACAGAGTAAAGTTCCACCAATCATATATACAGCACAAGCTAAATCACCACCATTAATCTGTTCCATTTTAGATGCACTTAGTTCTTTCATTAGAACCTCCTAAAAATAAGTTAAAAATTATTAATTATGTCCCACGGCTAAGGACGATTTATTTGTGCCGCTAATCAAGCAAATAAAATCAATTTTAAATTCGATAGATTTCTCTATGATTTAACTTAAATTGTTTATATAAAAATTAGTGTGCCTAAATTATTTCTTCTTGAATTTCTTTTCATATTTAAAAGAAAAATAAAGTCCGGTTGACGAAATTACACTGAGGAGAAAAAATGGTAATAAGTTTTCTTTCTTATAAGGTGTATCAATAAAGAAGAAATAAATCATTACCATAATCAAAAGTAAAAAGAGAAAAGAATATTTTATATAAAGTTTTTTCATAATAATTCACAATTCCTAAAGCCACGAAAGTGTTTTCTCTTCTGTTTCATTTTGTTGTGTTAAATCCAGAAATATTTCTTCAAGCGATTGGTAGGTGTCGTTTGTTATTTCATTTTTTATTTTATTACGTATATCTTTTGTTTTTGATTGATATACGATTTTGCCTTTGTTTATGATTGCAACCTCATCACAAAAATCTTCTACTTCTGCAAGGGCGTGAGAAGTAAAAAAAACTGTCGCTCCATTATCTTTCATTTTCTTCAAAACATCTTTCATCTTTTTTCTTGAAATAGGATCAACATTTTCAAATGGTTCATCTAAAAATAACAACTTTGGATTATGAATAATGGCTGCAGAGAATGCTATTTTTTTTTTCATGCCTTGAGAATATGTATCGATCAGCATGTTCTTAGCAGAGATTAAATCAAAATAATCCAAGATTTCCTTTATTCTTTCTTCAAGGATAGATTTTTCAACTCCATAAACCTTCCCTATAAAAGTAAGATGTTCTTCACCAGTTAATCCGTCAAACAAAGCAAGAACTTCTGGAATAACGCCTATTCTTTTTTTTATTTCAGTTGAATCTTTTTTCAGATCATATCCCAGTATTTTTACTTCACCATCCGTCGGAATAATTATTCCAGTAAGAATATTTAATGTCGTCGACTTCCCTGCCCCGTTTGGTCCCACAAATCCGAATATACATCTTTCGGAAATAGCTAATGTTAGATTTTCCAGAGCTAATAGCCCATTATATCTTTTTGTTAATCCGGATATCTTAATCATATTTTAACCAACTTTTTATAAATTATTTCCTTTTGTTTAAATAATAATACAGACGAATATAATGTCATTTTCTTATACAATATGATAAGAAGAAATAGAAGGGCTAAAATAATAGAATAGAAAACAAGCCCTGCCCCTAGTTTATAGAGCATAAAAAGAATAGCTGCCGGTAAAATTAAATATATCACCAATCCGATAAAACCAATCATTGAAAAACTTTGCTGTTTTTTCTGTGACATTGAACTTTCCTTAAAATCCACCGGAAATGGATTCTTAATTGAGACAATATTGGAAAATGAAAGTGACAAAATATTTGAGATAATATATAATAGAATGAAAATCGGTAAATATTTAAAAGAAAATATTATACTAAGAAACAAAGAAATTAAAATTATCACAGGCATCCGGGCAATAATAAAACTCAAGTTTTTTGATTGTAATAAAATTTTATAGTCAACGTTTGAATAGAGATAAAATCCAAACCCTCTTCTCTCTAAACCCCAGCTATTGCTCAGGAGAAAGTCCCATATCATTATAGGAATGGTAATAATAAAGCCGGCTGGAAAATAGACTTTATCATAAAATTTCGCATTTGTAAAGTGCATATAACCTACAAACACAAGTAATAGCAACTCCAAAATAATTGCTGAAAGTGCGTGGCTACTTCTAAATATATATCTTATATCTTTTTCGAAATATGGTTGCAACTTTGCCGGAAATATTGAAACATTGTTAATTAATTGCAATTTCTTTTTTTTCACTTGAGGTGCAATTTGAATAGTGTGTACTGAAAATAAATTGTCGTGTATAATTTTAATTAAGATTGCAAATATTAAACCAATAATTGAAAACAAAATATTAAGTATTATTACATTATAGAGCCAATGGTCCTCATTAAAAATAGTTAATGAAAAAACAGAGCCAACATTCCAGCTAAGTGGATTGTTGATCACGACAGATGTCAAGTCTAACCCTTTTAAAACAAAAATATAAATAAGGATTAAAGATGTTATTAGAAATAGTGTTGTCCGAATTTTGGGTAATGAATTAATAAACTTTGTTATACTCCGTAAAAGCTCTCCTAGTACGTGAACAAAATATAACAGGCTGAGGATAAATAATATGAATATTATCCCAGTTGAAAACGATATCGAGAAACCTCCAGCACCCGAAATAAATGCCAACAAGAACACTGCAAAAAAAAGTGATACAAAATCTAAAATCCCAATATTAATATCAAATAAAAATATTACCCGTTTTGGAATGGGAAAAATTTTTAATGTATTTAGAGTAATTTGTTTTAAGACACGTGAACCAGACATTTTTATTATAATTAAGGTGAAAACTAATTCAAGAAAGATAATTCGGGCAAAATAATAGGGGTTACCCGAATCTAATTCGGGATGTAATCGGATATAATTGACCATGAAACCAACACTAAATCCTATCCCAATAGTAAATAATGAAAGTACTAGAATAAGTACTGCACCAAAAGCGGTGCTTTTGGAAAAGAATTTTTTGTGGTACTCGTTGAATAAAATGTGAAAATATAAATATAAAAGTGCAAACATAAATAATTTTTATTTAGCTAATAATATTTATTTCAGTTACTATTTAATATCGCATTACGCTAGGATTAAAAAAGGCGACTCATTTGAATCGCCTTAATTGTAAATTGTGCATTATACATTGTTCATTGTGTGAGTAAATAATCCGCAATCTTTCCTAAATCTTTAACATCCTTATTGCCGTAAGATGGCATTATTCCGTTTGGATATTTTGCTCTGTACGCTTTGAATCTATCAGAATCCATAAATGAATTTGGATTACGCAGGTAGTTTATAAGATTATCTCTACTGCTCCACAATTCTTTTAATCCTTTTAGGGAAGGAGCCATATTTGTTCCGGCAAGATCAGCGCCGTGGCAATTGATGCATCCGAAGGATTGGATAAGTTTATCGCCGGTAAGTTCTGTGGTTGTTTGTTCCCCCATTTGCGAACCCATTCCTGAAAAGTCTTTCATTGGTTCTTCTTTTTTGGTCAATCGCCCAAGCATAAAAAGTACAATGAATAAAAGTAAAAAAGCTGCTACCCATATTTGTGGTTTTGTCATATTTCTGTAATTAGTTTGTTAACGAAAATTCTTTAAATAATTTATTCAATTTCAAAGGAAGCGTTTACAACTCCCACAATTTCTTTTTCGATTGAGCTTAAATCATTTATGCCATAATCTGAAACAGCATTAGAAAACTTTGGAGTAATCTGTAACACGCCCATTCTTGCGCTGCGCATTGGACCAAGATCCCGGTCTGTTGCATCCGCAATTTTTTTTGCACGCACCATCGCGTCTTTTGCTGCCTCTGCCTGAATTTCAATTTTTAGATCAGCCATCTTTGTGTAATGATATTCCGGCGGCTCAACATTAAAGTTTACTCCGCGTTGAATCAGTGATGTAATATCAAGTGAAATATCTTTTATTTTATAAACATCGTTAGATTGAATTTGAATTCTTTGACTGTAAACATATCCTATAACTCTGCCCGTCTGGTAACCTTGCGGACTCATTTCATAAACCGGATAATTATTTATCGTAAAAAACTCTATCTTGTCTTTTGAAAATCCTTTACTATCAAGATAAGAAATAAGAATTGGTTTTTGTCTGTTCAGTTCAGCAAAAGCATTTTCAGAAGTTAAAGCTTGAACTGAAATTGTGCCGCGTAAAAAACCAAGATCAGAAACAATCTCTTTTTTTGCCGATCCCGTAACATTAATTGTCTGATTAGCTTTTTGATTTGATTTCCAGGCGTTAGTAAAAAATACCACACCAATAATAAAGCTAATGCCAATTATTGCGGCTGGAAGGAACAGTTCGTTCTTCTTTTCCATATTGCTTTATGAATTTTTTAGTTATTAAATGTGTTTGAAAACGTGTGGCAACTTATCAAAAAAGAGTAATTTTAACAACTGGAATATGAGTATATAACCTAAGCCAAAACTAACTTTTTGATCTGTTAAAATCAGCGGAATCCGTGTCATCCGCGTTCTATTATGATCAAATAAATCCTTAACTTAAAATAAAAAATTAAATTAGATTATGATTAAGAATAAAAATAAACTCATTAATGAAAAAAGTCCTTACTTACTGCAACACGCGCACAATCCGGTAAACTGGTTTCCCTGGAGTGATGAAGCGTTTGAGAAAGCTAAGTTGGAGGACAAACCAATTTTCCTATCAATCGGATATTCAACCTGCCACTGGTGCCACGTAATGGAAAAGGAATCATTTGAGGATGAAGAAGTTGCAAAGCTGATGAATGATTCATTCGTTTCAATTAAAGTTGATCGGGAGGAACGTCCGGATATTGATGGAATTTACATGGCTGTTTGTCAGATGATGACTGGCAGCGGCGGCTGGCCTCTTACAATTGTAATGACTCCTGATAAGAGACCTTTTTTTGCGGGAACATATTTCCCAAAATTCAATCGTTTTAACAGAATTGGAATGCTGGAGCTTATCCCAAGAATTGCTGAGATATGGAAATCAAAAAGAAAAGAAATTGAAAAATCAGCAGATGAAATTGTTGATACATTATCACAAGTAAATAAATCTGGCAATGCTGTTAATATAGATGAATCAATCTTTGAAAAAGCTTTTATTGAATTTGAAAAAAGATATGATGATAAATTTGGCGGATTTGGTAATGCTCCAAAGTTTCCAACACCTCATAATCTTATGTTTCTTTTGCGCTACTGGAAAAGAAACAATAACACCAAAGCGCTTGAAATGGTCGGGAATACTTTAACACAAATGCGCCTTGGCGGAATTTATGATCATATTGGATTTGGATTTGCGCGCTATTCAACTGATAGACAATGGCTTGTTCCGCATTTTGAAAAGATGTTGTATGATCAGGCATTGTTGGTGATGGCTTATACGGAAACTTATCTTGTAACAAAAAATAAATTTTATAAAAAATCCGCTGAAGAAATTTTAGAATATGTTTTAAGAGATATGACTCATCCTGAAGGAGGATTTTTTTCTGCTGAAGATGCTGACAGCGAGGGTGAAGAAGGTAAATTTTATTTATGGGATGCTGATGAGTTGAAAAATGTTTTGGATAAAGATGAATCTGATTTTGCAATGAATGTCTTTAACATTGCCGAGGCAGGTAATTGGATTGATGAATCAAAAGGGATGATGACGGGAACCAATGTTTTACATCTTAAAAAATCTTATAATGAGCTTGCAGTGGAATTAAATCTTAAAGAGAATGAGTTTGCAAAAAAACTTGAATCAATTCGTAAAAAACTATTCGATTACAGAGATAGGAGAATTCATCCACACAAAGATGATAAGATATTAACCGATTGGAATGCTCTGATGATTTCAGCTTTTGCAAAAGCAGCACAAGCTTTTAATAATTCTGTTTATGCTGATGCAGCAATAAACGCATATAAATTTATTGAAAAATATTTAACAGAAAATAATGGAAAATTACTGCACAGATTCCGTGATAAAGAATCCGGCTTGCCTGCTTATATTGATGATTATGCCTTTATGATTAATGCTTTGATTGATTTGTACGAAACAACATTTGATATTAAATATCTCAAAAGAGCAATCGAACTGAATGATATTTTAATAAAAGAATTCTGGGATAATGAAGATGGTGGATTTTTCTTTACATCGTTCCATAGTGAAAATCTTTTAACCCGACAAAAGGAAATTTATGATGGAGCAATACCGTCCGGTAATTCAGTTGAGTTATTGAATCTTATAAGATTATCACGCTTTACCGGCAATTCCGATTACGAAGGGAAAGCATCAGAATTGATCAAACATTTTTCCGGCAGCGTAGTTAAAACTCCATCCGTATTTTCACAATTCTTGATGGGATTGGATTTTTATTTGGGACAATCATCTGAAATTGTAATCGTGGGTAACAGAGATGATGCAAATGTTACAGAAGGAATAAATAATCTCAGAAGCATCTTTTACCCGAATAAAATTGTGATCTTAAAATCCAGCAAAGAAAAAGATCAACTAAGCGATTTATTAGATTTTACTAAAGAAATGAAATCAGTAAATGATAAGGCAACATTTTATGTGTGCAAAAACTTTATCTGCAATAGTCCCGTTAATAATTTGCAGGATTTTATATCACTCATAAACAAATAGTAATATTTATTACTCAAAAAGTAGATATTTACATATTGTTAGATTAATTTTGATTTGTAGCATAAAATATAGCTGAAGGAGAACCCGTGAGTGCTGATAATAAGTTCGTCAGATCATTAATTCAAAACGCAAAGCAAGGCAACAATGCTGCTATTGAACAGCTTTTTCAGATGAATCTTGGAAAGATTTATGCTTTTGCTTTACGTCTTACTGCTAATAAAACTATCGCGGAATCAATAACCAAAGAAACTTTTATAGAAGCATGGAGAAAAATTAATTTAGTCCGTCCCGATGCTTCCTTCCTTAAATGGTTAAACGCTATAACAGTTTACAAAACCATTGATGCTCTTCGCTCACAAAAACAGGACTCTCAAAAAATTAAATCAGATATTAAGGAAATCCATGCAAAAGATGATTTAGACAATTATATACTTAATCTACCAGAACAGGAAAGGATGATTTTTGTACTTAGCCAATTAGAAGGATATTCTGTTGATGAAATTTCTGATTTGATGGGAATTAAAAAAGATCAGGTTAACATACATCTTGATATTGCGAACAGTAAAATAATCGATAACGATCCAACCCTTAAAACACCTGAAATGATGAAGGGAAGATTATCAAAACTCCCACCCGAAATCGAACCGCCTGTTTCTGTAAGAGATGGAATATTTTCTTTTATAATGGAAGAAAAATTAAAAGAGCAAAAAGAAATTGAAAAAATAGCTGCGCAGGTTGAAAAAGATGAAAAAGAATCTGATAAAAATGAGTTGAAAGAGACAAAAGAAGAGATAACAAAAGAAGAAATAGTTTTACCCAAGAAAAAGAAGAAGCTTAATATACAACTTATAAAAAAGTGGTTGTATGCTGTTGCTGCAATAGTGGTTGTTTATTTTGCTTATAAAATTATCTTTTCGCAAAGTGGCTGGGAGATAATGCAATTTTCCGGGCAGCCGCAAATCAATAACAAAAAAATTCAAGAAGGCGATACTTTTTCTCCATCAGCGACTATCACCACAGATGACAATTCAAGTGTTACAATATCAATTCCGGATATTGGACGATTATTAATTGATTCTTCTTCAATCGTTAGCCGTGCCGAAAAGGGTTTTGAGATTAATGTTGAAAAAGGACAGATAAAAAAGTATGAAGGTAATGCTACTGATTTTCTAATCGTTCAAACACCGCTCGCCAAAGTAAAGGAATTATATAAGGGATCCGCTTTTAGATTAAAAGTTATAGATCGTGATGTAACAAAAATTAATGTTGAAAGCGGCTGGCTTACTGTAGAAGTAAAGGAGTTTGAGTCATATATTCCTAAAAATTATAGCTGTGTTATTTCAAGAGGAAGATATGTGCTTCCATATTCTTCAAATGCACGTCCTGAGCTAATTAATCTGATGGAAGGATTTAGCGGAGTTAATGATCCTTCAATTGGTACAATATTAACTTTAGTTACACGCAAAGATGCAATTTCACTCTGGCATCTTCTTCAACTTGTAAGCAGCGAAAACCGCTTTATTGTGTTTGATCGTTTGAACGAATTTATTCCAATTCCCAACGGAGTTACAAAAGAAGGCATACAGGCATTAAATAAAGATATGCTAATGAAATGGCGGCAGGAAATTGAATTGAAGATGGATTAAAATCTTATCATAATATTTAAAATTACAAACCCAGTTCCTCATAGGAACTGGGTTTGTAATAAATGATAGGTGTTTGGATAATTTTAAAAACTACAAACCCAATTCCTCAAAGGAATTGGGTTTGTTTTAAATGATGATTTAAAATTTATTTCTTCGGCTTATAAATATGCGAGCTCTGTCCAAAGAAAACTTCTGCTGCTTCCATAATTGTTTCTGATAAAGTTGGATGAGGATGAATTGTTAGTTTTAAATCCGTAACATTTGCAGCCATTTCAATTGCAAGTACACCTTCAGCAATTAACTCTCCGGCGCCGGGACCGCAAATTCCAACTCCAAGTATTCTTTGTGTATCGGGATCAACAATTAATTTTGTTACACCATCATTTCGATCAAGCGTAACAGCCCTGCCGCTTGCTGCCCAGGGGAATTTTGCAACTTCGTATTTTACACCATCTTTCTTTGCCTGCTCTTCGGTTAATCCAGCCCACGCAATTTCAGGATCAGTAAATACAACAGCAGGAATCGCAAGCGGTTCAAAGTAAACTTTATGTCCTGCAATAACTTCAACTGCAACTCTTCCCTCGTGTGAAGCTTTGTGGGCAAGCATTGGCTCACCGGCAATATCACCAATTGCAAAAATATTTGGATCAGTTGTTCTAAGCTGATTATCAACTTTTATCCAGCCGCGATCTGTTAAAGTTACTTTTGTGTTTTCTAATCCAAGTCCTTTTGTTTCTGGTTTTCTACCGATAGACATTAAAACATAATCATAAACTTTGTCTGAAACATTTCCCTTATCATCCTGAATCTTAACACTGATTCCATCTTTTACTTCTCGCATCTCTAAAACTTTACTGTTTGTCATAACTTCAGTAAAAGATTTTTTGATTCGTACTGAAAGATAATTTACAAGATCACGATCAGCACCGGGTAAAAGTCCGGGCATCATTTCAACAACCGAAACTTTTGTTCCGAGTGCTTGATAAACAGAACCAAGTTCAAGTCCGATATATCCGCCGCCAACAACTAAAAGTGATTTTGGAATTTCTGGTAAATCAAGTGCTGAGGTTGAGTTGAGTAATCTTTTGGATTTAATATCTAAAGAAGGAATTGTTGTGATAACAGATCCCGTTGCAATAATAGCTTTTTCAAAAGTATGTTCAATTGTTTGTCCATCAACCTTTTCAATCTTCAATGTTGATGAGTTAATAAAACTTGCTCTGCCTTGAATGAAATTTATTTTTCTTTGCTTTGATATTTGTCCGAGTCCGCTTGTGAGTTTTTCTACAACTCTATTTTTAAAATCACGCAGTTTGTTGATATCAATCTTTGGTGCGCCGAATTCTATTCCCCAGTTTTTTGCTTCTTCCGCTTCGTGGATAAGTTTGGCAACATGAAGCAATGCTTTTGAAGGAATACATCCGCGGTAAAGACAAACGCCGCCTGGATTTTTATCAAGATCAATCAGCGTAACATCCATTCCAAGATCAGCGGCAAGAAATGCAGCGGCATATCCGCCAGGTCCGCCACCGATAACTGTTAATTTAATTTTATCAGACATAATTTTTTTTCAATAATAATTGTTTAATTGCTTAACTGTTCAATTGTTGAGAAACAATTAAGCAATTAAACAGTTTAGGAATAAGTTTATAAAAGTAATTTAATTGGTTGTTCAAGTGCCTCAACAACAAATCTTAAAAATCTAATGGCGTCTGCACCATCAATAATTCTGTGGTCATAAGACAATGATAATGGCAGCATTAATCTTGGTTCAAAAACTCCGTAGCCATTCCAGACCGGCTCAAGATTTCCGCGCGATACTCCTAGTATTGCAACTTCTGGTGAGTTAACAATTGGAGTAAAATACGTGCCGCCAATTCCGCCAAGATTTGAGATTGTAAAACTTCCGCCTTGCAAATCATCCAGCCCGATTTTTTTGTTGCGAGCTTTTTCTGCGAGCGAATTCATTTCAATAGAAATTTCTGTTAATGATTTTTTATCCGAGTTTTTAATAACGGGAACAATCAAACCAAACTCAGTATCAACAGCAACACCGATGTTGAAATAATTTTTGTAAATGATTTCCTTCTTCTTCATATCAATACTGGAATTGAACTGCGGAAACTTCTTTAACGCTTCAACCATTATCTTAACAAGAATTGCTGTAACGGTTAACTTTATTTCGGAATTTTTATTTAACTCTTTTCTGGTTTTCTCAAGTAAGGTAATATCAGCTTTATCAAACTGTGTTACGTGAGGAATAGTTGCCCACGCATAACCAAGATGATCAGCAGTTTTTTTGCGGATGTTTGTCATCTCAACTCTATTGATCGAACCAAACTTTGTGAAATCAGGAAGTGACTCTGACTTAATATTTAATCCTGTTCCACCACCTTGCGCATAAGATTCATGTAATTTCTTGGAGAATGCTTTTACATCATCCATAGAAATTCTGCCGCCCGGACCGGTGCCGGGAACTTTATTAATATCAACTCCGATTTCACGCGCAATTCTTCTTACAGAAGGAGCCGCTGGTGCTGCACCTTTAAGTATTGGCGGTTGATTATCTGTTTCCATCGGCTGGATTGATGGGCGTTCGCCGGTTAGAGGAACAGATTCTTTTTTTGATTCAACTTTTGGTAATTCAGATACTTTTTCCTTTTTAACTTCTACTTGTTTTGATTCCTCAACAGCTTCCGCACCGGATTCAACTTTAATCATCACCTCGCCAACCTTAGCTTTTTCTCCGGACTTAATTAAAACTTCAACAACTTTTCCGGATAAAGTAGATGGAACTTCTATTGTCGCTTTATCCGTTTCTATCTCAAGTATTGCTTGATCTTTTTCGATTGCGTCTCCCACTTTAACAAGCACATTTGTAACGTCAGCAGATTCAATATTTTCTCCAAGTTCTGGTAAGCGAAAATCTACAATTTCTTTTTTACCG
>DAIRCT010000066.1:0-3321 GCA_036796535.1 Ignavibacteriaceae bacterium | reverse complement strand
CCAACTTTTACTTTATCACCAGACTTAACAAGCAACTGAGTAATTTTACCCTCAACCGTTGAAGGAACTTCAATTGTTGCTTTGTCTGTTTCAATTTCTAAAACAGCCTGATCTTTTTTGATTACATCTCCTTCCTTAACAAGAACATTAACAACATCAGCAGCTTCAATGTTCTCGCCAAGTTCCGGTAATTTAAATTCTGTTGCCATTATAAAACCTTAAATCAAATTTCTGTTTTTCTATTGCCACGACCTTCAGGTCGTGGAGAAGAATAAATTTAAATGAATTGGCTTTAGCCAAAATATTTTGTTGGGCTAAAGCCCACTAATATTATTTTATCAGTAAACCACGACTTAAAAGTCGTGGCAATTATCAAATAATAGATTGCTTCACCCGATAAATCGGGATACCAATGACGTACGCAATTTAGCTATTCATCGGGTTACGTTTGTTTGGATTTATACCGAGTTCTTTAGCGGCTTTCTCCACAACTTTATCCTGAATCTTTCCTTCTTTAAATAATGCCGTTAGTGTTGCAAATACGATATGCTTGGCATCAACCTCAAAGAAATCACGCAGCATAGCCCTTGACTCGCTTCTTCCAAAACCATCGGTACCAAGAGAATAAAGATAACCCGGAAACCACTTTGCAACTGAATCAGGAAGCGCCTTAACATAATCCGAAGCTGCAACAAATACACCTTCTTCTTTTTCAAGTGTCTTTTGTATATAATTTAATTTTTGCTTCTTGGTTGGGTTTAAGATATTCCATCTTTCAATATCAAGTGCATCGCGGCGTAATTCTTTATAACTTGTTACACTCCAAACATCAGTTGCAACACGATAATCATCTTCAAGAATCTGAGCTGCTTTAATTACTTCGTTAAGAATTGTTCCGCTGCCAAATAATTGTGCGCGAAGTTTTGAATTCTTTTTATCCGAGGAAATGAATTTATACATTCCTTTTAAGATTCCCTCCTCAGCTCCTTTAGGCATTTCCGGCATTGCATAATTTTCGTTCATCAGCGTGATATAGTAAAAAATATGTTCCTGATCTTCATACATTCTTTTTATACCATCACGAATAATTACGGCAATTTCATATGCAAACGCTGGATCATAAGTAACTAAATTTGGAACCGGATAAGCAAGTAAATGACTATTACCATCCTGATGCTGTAACCCTTCGCCGGCAAGTGTTGTTCTTCCGGCAGTACCACCGAGTAAAAATCCTTTTGCACCAATATCACCGGCAGCCCAAACAAGATCGCCAACTCTTTGCAATCCAAACATTGAGTAATAAATAAAAAATGGAATCATATTTATTCCGTGTGAAAGATAAGCCGTTCCTGCAGCAATAAATGAAGACATTGAACCTGCCTCAGTAATTCCTTCTTCAAGTATTTGTCCGTTCTTTGCCTCTTTATAATATAAAAGTGAATCGGCATCAACCGGTTCATATAATTGTCCGGCGTGTGAATAAATTCCGACTTGTCTGAATAATGCTTCCATACCAAATGTGCGCGCTTCATCTGGAACAATAGGCACAACAAGTTTTCCTATTTCTTTATCTTTCAAAAGTTTAGCAAGTATTCTTACGAACACCATTGTAGTTGAAACTTCACGGCCTTCAGTGCCTTTATAAAATTCTTCAAATAAAGATTCAGGTGGCGTTTTAATGGGACGGATATCAGTTTTGCGTGATGGAAGAAATCCACCAAGTTCGGCTCTTCGCTTTTTAAGATATTGAATTTCTTCACTGTCTTCAGCAGGTTTATAGAAAGGATCATTTGCAATCTGCTCATCAGAGATAGGAATTCCGAATCTACTTCTAAACTCTTTCATTTCTTCTTCATTTAATTTTTTCTGCTGATGAGTAATGTTCTTTCCCTCTCCGGCTTCACCAAGTCCGTAACCTTTGATTGTTTTGGCGATAATCACTGTTGGTTTACCACTATAGTTTACAGCTTCTTTAAATGCAGCATAAACCTTTTCAGGATCATGTCCACCGCGTTTCATTTTAAATAATTGTTCATCGCTCATCTGCTCGACCATCTTTAGCAAATCTTCATCTTTGCCAAAGAAATTTTTTCGGATGTAAGCGCCGCCTTCAACAGAATATTTCTGATATTCACCATCAACAACCTCACCCATTCTTTTAACAAGCTTTCCATCAGAATCTTTTTCCAATAATGGATCCCAATCACCACCCCAAATAACTTTAATAACATGCCATCCAGCCCCACGAAAAGCGGCTTCAAGTTCCTGAATAATTTTTCCGTTACCACGAACGGGTCCGTCTAACCGTTGAAGATTTGCGTTAATGACAAAAATCAGATTGTCTAATTTTTCTCGTGAAGCAAGAGTAATTGCACCAAGTGTTTCCGGTTCATCAGTTTCTCCATCACCAAGAAAAGCCCAAACTTTTCCGCCTGGCTTTTTTAAACCACGATCCTCTAAGTAGCGATTAAATCTTGCTTGATAAATTGCCTGGATTGGTCCGAGCCCCATTGATACGGTCGGGAACTCCCAGAAGTTTGGCATTAAGAAAGGATGGGGATAGGATGTAATCCCGCCTTCAGGAGCTAAATCTCTTCTAAAATTTTTTAATTGTTCTTTGGATAATCTTCCTTCAAGATATGCACGAGCATAAATACCGGGAGACGCATGTCCCTGAAAATAAATCTGATCACCATCATAACCATCACCTTTGCCGCGGAAGAAATGATTAAAACCAATTTCGTACAAAGTTGCCGCAGATGCATAAGTTGATATGTGTCCGCCGATTCCATTTTCCAACTTGTTAGCTTTAACAACCATTGCCATCGCATTCCAGCGAATGAGACTTTTAATTCGTCTTTCAATTTCTCTGTCACCGGGAAATGGAGATTGTCTTTCTCGTGGTATGGTGTTAATGTATGGTGTGTTGGCGCTAAACGGAACATGAACTCCTGATTTATGTGCACGTATCTGAAGTTGATGAAGCAGTTCAACAACTCTTTCGGGTCCGCTATTCTGAAGAACATAATCCAGAGAATAAAGCCACTCGCTGGTTTCTATATCTTCAACTTTTGAATTTTTTTTAATATCATCACTCATAAAAATTTCCTTTATACTTTCATTGGAGTCATTACGTGGATGGCGAAGCCAGACGAAGCAATCTGTTATAAAGATTGCTTCCCCCGACAAGTCGGGGTCGCAATGACAAGAATTACAATAAGCTTAATTCTTTAACTAAAACAACAATTTTGCAAATAACATTCCTTAGGAATAATAAAAAGATTGGAATGCTAAACTCAAAATCGGTGTGAAAAAATAAAG
>DAIRCT010000065.1:0-17124 GCA_036796535.1 Ignavibacteriaceae bacterium | reverse complement strand
TTTAACCCTTCTACACAAATTCGTTATTCAATTGCAGAAGCCGGATTGGTTAGTGTAAAGGTATTTGATGTTCTTGGTAGAGAAGTAGCTGAACTTGTAAATCAAAATCAGAACGCTGGAACCTACACCGTAGATTTTAATGCTCAAAACCTTTCTACAGGTGTTTATATTTACAAAATTCAAAGCGGTTCTTTCCAGGCAACAAAGAAAATGGTTCTCATTAAGTAGTATTTAATAAAGGGCAGTCAAGAATATTGGCTGCCCTTTGGTTACTTCCGTAAATTATTTGAAGTATTTTTATTCTGTTAAATTATCTTATTCAAAGTTTGTTCAACTAGTAGAAAAATCGTAGAACAGACTTATTCGCCGCGGCGAACTGTTTTGCGCAAATAGAACAAAAATTTGTTTTATTTGTAGTGTGAAGTATTTAGATAGAATTTTTATTGTTACATGATTTCTTAAAATAAATTATAGAAAAAGTTATGAATAGAATTATACGAACCAGCTTAATAACAAACATTCATTCTTTTCTTTCATTCACTTCGCTGTTAAGTATCATAATTACCTTGCTATTAATTAGCCCGGTTGTTTATGGTGGTACTACTGGAAAAATTTCCGGTAAAGTGGTTGACAAAGAAACTAATGAGCCAATTGTTGGAGCCAATATTGTAATTGAAGGCACCTATTATGGTGCTGCCACAGACCTGGATGGATATTATTTCATTAATAATGTTACTCCCGGAAGATATAACCTGAAGGTTAGCGCAATTGGTTATCACAAAGTTACAGTTGAAAATGTTGCTGTAAGGATAGATTTAACCACAAATGTTGATGTTGCACTAAGTTCCGAAGCCATCACTCTTGGTGAGGTGGTAGTGCAGGCAACTCAACCAATGGTTACAAAAGATCTTACGTCAACATCGGCAATTGTTTCATCCGAAGATATTAAAATGATGCCTGTCGAAAATCTGAATCAGGTTGTAAACCTGCAAGCTGGTGTGGTTGCGGGCCACTTTAGAGGCGGCAGAACAGGTGAAGTAGCTTACCTGATTGATGGTATTCCTGTTAACGATGTTTTTAACGGAAGTGTTTCGGTAACAGTAGAAAATAATGCAATCAGACAGCTTGAAGTAATTAGCGGTACCTTTAATGCAGAATATGGCTCTGCACTTTCTGGTGTTGTTAATATCGTAACCAAAGAAGGTTCATCAAAATTTGAAGGATATGCCGCTGCTTATGTTGGAAATTATTTTACACAACATTCGGATATTTTTTATAACCTTAATAAAGCTAACTTAGATGGTCCCAAAGACGTTCAATTTAATTTAAGCGGTCCCACAAAGGTTTTAGATGGATTAACTTTTTTTGTAAATGGAAGATATTATAAGGATGATGGCTATTTATATGGTAAACGATATTTTAATATTGGAGATAGAGCTCCAATTATTCCAGATCAATCGCACCCTCAATATTTTATAATACACAATACCGGTGATAGCGCTTTCGTTGCCATGAATCCGGAAGAGAATAAATCTTTTAGTGGTAAGTTGACTTATGGTTTAGAAAATTGGAAATTTTCTTACAGCTTTTTCTGGGATGATCATACAAACAGATACTATAATCATTCTTATAGATTAGCTCCTGATGGTTTGATGACACATTATAGAACAAACTATGTTCATAATTTTCAGATTTCCTTTTTCCCATCAAAAAGTACATTTGCAACTCTCAAATACTCTAACAACGACAATCAATATAAAGGATATCTTTACGCAGACGAATATGATTCTCGTTACGTAGATCCTAATAATTCTACACCAATATCAGATTATACTTTTAGATATGGCGGCAATGAAACAGATAGATATGATAGGTTTACAAAATCAAATTTAATTCTATTTGCTATTGAATCTCAGGTAAGTAAAGAGCATAAAATAAAATTTGGAGCTGAAGGTAGATTTCACGAATTATACAATCACTGGAAAACAATAAGAAATCAAACTGAATCCGAAGGAACCTGGACCATTGGATATACAGATGTAGGCACACCTTATCATACACTTTACGACACACATCCTTATGAGTTTGCTGCCTACTTACAGGACAAGATGGAGTATGATATAATGATTATCAATGCAGGTGTTAGGTTTGATTATTTTAATTCCAACACAACATTACCAGTTGATATTAGAAATCCACTTAATAATCCTCTTTTCCCGGGAGCTTTTCAAACAAGGAAAGCAGAAGCGGAATGGCAAATAAGTCCAAGATTTGGGGTTTCATTCCCGATATCAGATCAGGGAGCGATACATTTTTCTTACGGACATTTCTTCCAATTGCCAAGCTTCGAAAATTTATATTACAACAATGCTTATAATATTGATCAAACTTCCGGCTTAAATACAATTGTTGGCAACCCCGAGTTAAAGGCGCAAAAAACTGTTAAATATGAATTAGGAGTACAGCAAGTAATCTTTCCTAATGTTTCATTGGATGCATCTGTTTATTATAGTGACATAAGAAATTTATTGGGCACACAGATATTATCTACTTATGAAGGTTTCTTATTTGGTAGATATATAAACAGAGATTACGGAAACGTTAAAGGACTGATCGTAACAATAGAAAAAAGATATTCAGATTTCTTTAGCGCCAAAATTGATTATACATATCAGGTTGCAAGAGGAAATGCATCTGATCCCTTGCAAAATTTTTATAATAACCAATCAGATCCGCCGGTTGAAGAAACTAAAAAAGTTGTTCCGTTAAACTGGGATCAGACTTCTACGCTTAATGTTATTGCAACAGTTGGTGATCCCCTCGATTGGACTGTTGGGATTATTTTTTCCTATGGATCTGGCACACCCTATACAGAGGATGCAAGATATACAAGAGGTCTGAGATTTGAAAATAACGGGACAAAACCTTCGACATTAAATCTGGATTTAAAAGCAACCAAAATTTTCAATGTTTTTGGATTGGACTTTAATACATATCTGATGATTTACAATTTGTTAGATACTAAAAATGAATACGGAGTTTATGGATCTACTGGTCGTGCCGGGCAGGATCTGGCTGCCGAAGAATATACAGGCACTATATATGGTTTAAACACTAAACAAGAATTTGTCTTAAATCCGCAGAACTACTCTGCACCAAGACAAATTAGAATTGGCTTTGGAGTTGGGTTTTAAAAATTTATGGAGCAATTAATGAAAAAACTACTGTTACTTTGCTTTTCTCTTTTGTTAATCAGCGATTTAGTAATCGCACAAGTTGATCAGCAAACATTAAAATACCGAAGTGATCCGCATGGAAATAAGTCTTTTAGAAAAAAAGGAATAATGAACGGAAATAGAGTTCGTACATTATTCAGAAATGATGGTCAAATAGGTTCCTGGCCCGATAGACCATCTGGCGAATGGCCAAGTGGATCGGGGCATAATTATATTGATGGTTGTACGCCGATTATAAGTTCTAAAGTAATTACTTCAGCAGGGATTGTACATCCAGCAGAATGTTCATACCGCGAGGAAGTTGATGTTGATCCGGTTACAGGTCAATTATGGGTTATGGAGCCAGTACCAGGTTATAGTAATCCAGGTTCCGAAGAACCGGCAATTAGT
This sequence comes from Ignavibacteriaceae bacterium, assembly GCA_036796535.1. Taxonomy (GTDB): domain Bacteria; phylum Bacteroidota; class Ignavibacteria; order Ignavibacteriales; family Ignavibacteriaceae; genus IGN3. The sequence goes on along the minus strand of DAIRCT010000065.1, from coordinate 13,498 downwards.
ACTAAATCAGGTACCTGGCCTGAAATGTGGCCCCGTTCATTACCTCTCATAACACCAGAGTGGGATGGATACTGGTTTGGATATTTCGGACGAGGCGTTCAGAATGCAGACTTTGAAACCTTCTATGTAATGGATGATTCGCAAGATAAGGAATTCAATCGAATACCATATAACTTTTATCCAATATTATCCGATAGTTCAAGAGGCGGGATGGGTTTACGAGTAGAGGTTAGAGGATTTCAATGGTCACACGTGTTAGCAGAAGATATTATATTCTGGCATTTTGATATTATTAATATTTCTGATTTTAACCGCGATTCTACAGCTTTTGGATTTTATTGTGATACAGGTGTGGGAGGATTAGATGATGGTGGAGATGATATGGCAAACTTTGATACAAAGTTAGATTTAGCTTACGCCTTTGATTATGATGGAGTTGCACCACCTAACAAATGGAAAACCGGATATGTTGGATATGCATATCTTGAAAGTCCCGGCAATGGCTATAATGGTATTGATGATGATGAAGATGGAATGGTTGATGAAAGAAGAGATGATAATTTTGATAACGATGGTGATTGGAAACCATTTACAGATTTAAATGGTAATGGAGTTTGGGATGCAGATCAAAATGAACCTTTAAATGATGATGTGGGAGCAGATGGTGTTGGACCTTTCGATCCACAATATAAGCATCCTGATGAAGGTGAAGGAGATGGAAAATCTACACACGGTGAACCAAACTTTGATGAAACTGATAAAGATGAATCTGACCAAATAGGTTTGACAAGCTTAGCCATTGAAAGATTATCTAATAAGGGTCCTTTAGCAATCTGGCCAAAAAATGATGAGGTAATCTGGAATAAGATGTTAAAAGGTACCTTCGATACAACTATCCAAAATGCTAATATTCAAATATTATTTGGTTCGGGATCTTTCCCTTTGTCACTTAATAAACGCGAAAGATTTTCTGTCGCTCTTGTCTTCGGAGCAGATTATGAAAATATGATCTTCAATAAAGAAACTGTTCAACAGATTTATAATGCAAATTATAATTTTACTAAGCCCCCATTAAAGCCAACATTAACTGCTGTACCGGGTGATAAGAAAGTATTTTTATATTGGAATAGTATTTCTGAAGAATCACGCGATCCTTTCCTGGGTTATGAGCAGGGCAATCCTACGTTAGGATATAAAAAAGATTTTGAAGGATATTTACTCTACAGAAGTGAAGAACCCGAATTTAATGATATAAAAGTAATCACTGATTCAAAAGGTGAACCCAAATACTGGAAGCCAATTGCTCAGTTTGATAAAATTGATGGTATTAAAGGACCGGATCCTATTGGTATCAACGGTGCTCATTTTTGGCGTGGAGATGATACCGGTTTGCAGCATTCATATATTGATGACAAAGTTCAAAATGGTAGAACTTATTATTATGCATTAGTTGCTTATGATATGGGTGATCCTAATTTTGGCACTGTCGGTCTGCTTCCGTCTGAAACAACAAAAATAATTTCACAGGATCTTGTGGGAAATCTTTTATTTGTGGATATAAATTGTGCCGTTGTTGTACCAAATGCACCCGCGGCAGGATATTTACCACCTTCAGTAAGTGGCGATGTTTCGCACGTAACTGAAGGACTTGGTACCGGATCTTTAAATGTTGCGATATTAAATGAATCTTTAGTTAAAGAAGGAGCTAAATATAAAGTTTCATTTAACTCGACGGGTATCTTGCCAACGTACAAAACTTCTTCTTACACTATAAGCAGAGAGCTAAACAGTGTAATAGATACTTTGGCAAGAAATGTTGGAGCCTCAAATCTGGGAATTGGCAAATATTCAGATCCCTTTGATGGAATAGCTGTATCTGTTAATAATTATGATTCCGTAAGTGTAAATCTGGATAAAACTGGTTGGTTAAAAGGCTTTAGTACTTTGTATATGCCAGTTAAACCTGATAAGAGTAGTCCCCAAAGAAATGTTGCCTGGCCATCAGATTATCAGATTGAATGGCTGGATAGCACAATTTATACTCCATTTAGTAAAATCCCAGTTAAATTTAAGGTTACCAATCTAACAAGGGGTGAACAAGTTAAAGCAGAAGTTCTAGATCTTAATAATAATAAACAATTTGATCTTGGGGATGAGATTGTAATAATTGAATATGTAGGTACTGCCTACAAATTAACATGGAATATCGGTTATTATCCTCCGGTAAGCAGCCCTTTTACGTTATTTCCTTCGCCGGGTGATAAATTCTTAATAAGTACAAATAAACCATTTTATAATGGAGATTATTTCTCATTTTCTACATTTGCTTCTAAGACTAATAATGACAAAGCCAGAGATTTACTTAGCAAAGTTGATGTAGTGCCTAATCCCTATATTTCCGCTAATGCCTGGGAGAGAAGAAATCTCAATCAAACAGGAAGAGGAGAACGTAGAATTGATTTTATTAATCTACCCGCTAAATGTGAAATAAGAATATATACACTTACCGGAGCATTAATTAAAACGATTTACAAAGATTCTTCACCAACGGATGGTGCAGTGTCATGGAATTTAATTACCGATGATGGTATGGATATAGCATATGGCGTATATATATATCATGTTACAGCGCCTGAGATAGGTGAACACATCGGCAAATTTGCTATAATTAAATAGAGACGGAGAATGAAAATGAAAAACAAAATATTTAACATATCTGTTTTGATGCTGATGTTGGTAACGTCTTTATTTGGGCAAACATTGAATACTGATGTTTCTAAAAAAGGTACAACCGCAGCATCTTTCTTATCAATTGGACAGGGAACAAGAGCTACCGGTATGGGAAGTGCATTTGTTGCTCTTGCCGATGACCCTAGTGCACTTTACTGGAATCCATCCGGTATTACTAAAGTAAATGGCGTTGGATTTATTGTTGATCATACTAATTGGATTGCCGATATCGGTTACAACTTTCTGGGTATGACTTACAACCTTGGCGATTTTGGAACCATTGGTTTTAGTTTTACAAGCTCGAACATTGGTGAAATGAATGTAACAACAATTGAAAAACCTGAAGGTACGGGTGAGACTTTTAGTGCCTCTGATGCAGCTTTTAGTTTTGCCTGGGCAATTCAATTAACAGAAAATTTTTCTATAGGATTTAATCCTAAGTTTGTTTATCAAAGTATCTGGAAAACATCATCAACAGCAATTGCTATTGATATGGGTGTACAATATGTAACTCCCTTTGATGGAATGATTCTCGGCATGTCAATTTCAAACTTCGGTACAAAAATGCAGCTTGAAGGAAACTCGGCACTTGTCTTATACGATCCCGATCCTAATAGCACAGGAAATAATGGAAGCATACCTGCTTATCTGCAAACAGATGCATGGGAATTACCGGTAAATTTCCGTGTTGGTGTTGCCTATCAGCCGATTAAAAGCGATATGCATAAATTAGTAGTTGCATTGGACGCATTGCACGTTAGTGATAACTATGAAAGTGTAAACGTAGGTGGAGAATATACTTTTAATGATATGTTTAGCATACGAGGTGGATACAAATCTTTATTCCTCACAGATTCCGAAGAGTCTTACAGTTTTGGTGCAGGTATTAAGCAATTATTACTTGGAAATGTTTCAGTGCAGTTTGATTATGCTTATCAGGACTTTGGACGACTGAATAACATTCAAAAGTTTTCTCTTTCAATTAATTTTTGATCTTATTAACTCTCCTCTTAAAATTTTAAGGGGAGAGTTTTTTTAATGTACAGATGCATTGATGAATTTTAAATTCAAAATATTAGCACTTGCATCTATCTTATTTCTTTCTTCATCTCAATTTTCTGCGTTTGCCAATGCATTAAAAGGTGCTGAATACAGAACTAAAGATGCTTTTACTTATGGCAGATTTGAAGTAAGAATGAAATCTGCTGGTAGAGAAGGTATGCTCTCCTCATTTTTTACCTATTTTGATGGAACCGAATCAGATCCCTGGGCAGCTTATAAGTGGAATGAAATTGATCTTGAAATTATGGGAAGATATGATGATAACGTACAGTTCAATACTATTACATTAGGACAAACAAGTCATGTAAGTCACTATCCAACTTCATTTTCTCCGCATTTAGATTATCATATCTACGCATTTGAATGGACACCGGAATATGTAGCATGGTTTGTTGATGGTGCTGAAGTTGTTAGACAAACAGGCGGGCACATTCTGTCGATAACCAGACCACAAAAAATAATGATGAATGTGTGGAATCCACTTTACGAAAATTGGGCAGGAATTATAAACCCGGCTTCATTGCCTGCTTTCGCTTATTATGATTGGGTAAGTTATTATGCTTATACACCCGGGACAGGAAATTACGGGACAGAAAATAATTTTACTTTAAATTGGACAGATGACTTTGATTCTATGGATTCAACAAGATGGGAAAAGGGCACTCACTCTTTCCCTGGAAATGGTTGTGATTTTATTGAGGAAAATGCCGTATTTAAAGATGGTAAATTAATTTTGTGTCTGACAAACTCAACCAACACAGGTTATACTGATATTACACCTCCATCAGTTTTGTGGGCAAGGACAAATTCATCTGACAAAATTACTGTTGCCTTCTCTGAAGAAGTAAATCAGTCAGATGCAGAAAATATTTCAAAGTATTACATAACCGATTCTCAGGTTTCAATAAAAAACGCAAAGTTACTTGACGATCTTAAAACGGTAGAACTGGGCGTAAGCGGAATAAATTTGTCAAATTCATATTTACTAATCATATATCCGATTAAAGATAGAGCGTCCATACCGAATACATCAAATACACAAGCAAAATCTTTAATAGTATCAAAACCTCTTAGCTTTCCAATAAAAATTAATTGTGCCGGACCCGCTGCTTTGGGTTATTTGCCGGAAGTAAAATGGAGTCCGGATACTGAGTACGGATCAATGGATGGAACAGTAAGAAGCTATGACTCTTCTCTTGCGATTAACGGAACTGATGAAGATATTGTTTATCAAACTGAAATGTTCTGGTTGGCCGGTTATAAAGTACGAGTACCTGATGGGAATTATGATGTTAAATTAATGTTTGCAGAAAATTATTTTGATGCTCCAAATGCAAGAATTTTTGATGTTTATTTAGAACACAACAAGGTTGTTAGTAATCTGGATATTTATAATTTGGTGGGAAGAAATACTGCGCTTGTAAAGGAGATAAAAAATGTTCAGGTTAATGATGGAGATTTAGAAATCCAGTTTGCAGATAAAGTAGATTACGGTTCTATTAACGGAATCGTGATTACCCCGACAGCAACGAAGGTAGATAGAGAGGAAGAATTAGGTCTGAATAATTTTAAAGTTGAACAGAATTATCCAAACCCATTCAATGGTAAAACAATAATTAATTACTCTTTGCAATCAGCACAAACTTTAAGTTTCCAACTTTTTAATGTTCTTGGAGAGCAAATTTTTTTTAAAGATTTAGGTTATGTATCCGAAGGGCCGCATCAATATCTGCTTGATACAGCTTCGTTAAAAGATACTCCGCTTACATCAGGAATTTATTTTTATGTTTTTAATTCATCGGACAGAAGAGAAATACGTAAGCTGGTTTTACTTAATTAAAAAGAATTATGAAAAATATTTTTCAGCTTATATTGTTATTCCCCAACAGAAAAAAGAAAACAATTAAATATACACTCAAAGATCACTTATCTGAAAAACCACTTCTAATTAAAATTAATATTTTTAATTCTATTTATCAGGAATAATTATGAACAACACAATTAAAAGTTCAGCATTAATATTTGTTTTATTTTTAGCCATCGCATTAAAGCCGATCGATCCTCCCAAAAAATCAGAAGAAATTGATCACAGAGTAAAAGATTTGCTTGCAAAAATGACCCTTGAAGAAAAAGTTGGGCAAATGACTCAGGTTACTTTACAGGTTGTTAGCAAAGTTCAGGGTACTCGTAATCAAATGCACCAGCTTGATGATGCAAAATTAGAAGAGGCAATAAAAAAATATCATGTCGGTTCAATCCTTAATGTTTATGATCTTGCTCATAGTATTGAATATTGGCACGAGATAATTAATAAAATTCAAAACATTGCAACAAAAGAAACAAGATTAGGCATACCTGTTCTCTATGGAATTGATGCAATTCATGGAACAACTTATACAAAAGGTGGAACTTTGTTTCCGCAGGCAATTAGTATGGCTGCAACGTGGAATACGGATCTTGAAAAAGAAGCAGGAAAGATTACTGCTTACGAAACTCGTGCATCTGGAATCCCATGGAATTTTTATCCGGTTATGGATATTGGAAGACAGCCACTCTGGCCAAGATTATGGGAAACTTTTGGCGAAGATGTTTACTTAGCTTCACAAATGGGCAATGCTTATATAGAAGGTGCACAGGGAAATGATTTAAGTCAGCCCGATAAAATTGCTACTTGTTTAAAACATTATGTTGGATATAGTTTTCCTATTAATGGTTTAGATAGAACACCTGCGTGGATATCAGAAAGGATGTTGAGGGAATATTTTCTTCCAACCTTTGAAGCTGGAATAAAAGCAGGATCGCCAACAATAATGGTTAACTCAGCAGAAGTTGATGGAATACCCGGACACGCCAATTATCATTTGTTAACAGAAATTTTGAGAAACGAATTAAACTTTAAAGGATTGGTTGTTTCTGATTGGGAAGATATAAAACGTTTATATACTCGTGATAAAGTTGCAACATCACCAAAAGAAGCTGTAAAGATTGCTGTTATGGCGGGAATTGATATGAGTATGGTTCCTACAGATTTTAGTTTTTATGATTATTTATTAGAACTTGCTAATGAAGGTGCTGTTCCTATGTGGCGAATTGATGAAGCTGTTGGAAGAATACTAAAAGTAAAAATGCAACTCGGACTTTTTGAAAATCCATTTCCCAATATAGAGCTTGCTAAACATTTTGCTTGTAAGGAATTTACAGATGCCAATCTGGAAGCAGCAAGAGAATCTATTGTACTTACAAAAAATGAAAACAATATTCTTCCCTTATCAAAAAATCTTAAAGTATTGGTTACAGGACCGACTGCAAATATGCTCTCTGTATTAAACGGCGGTTGGACAATTACCTGGCAGGGAAATGAAGAAACTCTTTATCCACAAGAAAAAAATACATTGCTGGAAGCTATCCAAAATAAGATTGGCAAAGACAATGTAACTTATATTGAAGGCACCAGCTTTGATAAAGATATCAATACTAAACTTGCAGTTGCTGAAACAAAAAACGCTGATGCCGTTATTCTTTGTTTAGGTGAACCGACATACTGCGAAACACCCGGTAACATTTTTGATCTTACTTTAAATAAAGCTCAGTTAGATTTAGCAAACAAAATCGTTGAAACAGGAAAACCGGTTATACTTGTTATGCTCGAAGGAAGACCAAGGTTGATTACAGAAATAGAGCCCAAAATGAATGCAATAGTCCTGGGATTTTTGCCGGGTATGGAAGGTGGCAATGCAATTGCAGATGTATTGTTCGGGGATTATAATCCAAATGGAAAACTTCCAATTACTTATCCAAGATATCCAAACGGTATAACTCTTTATGATTATAAACCAATGGAGGATTTTGACGGAAATGGTTATAATCCACTTTGGCAGTTTGGTTATGGATTAAGTTATACAAAATTTAGTTATAGTAATTTAAAACTTAGTTCAGATGAAATTGATCCGTCTGACGAACTAACGGTAACGGTTGATGTTAAAAACGATGGAAAGATCTCAGGTAAAGAAGTTGTGCAGCTTTATCTTACAGATCTTTACGGTTCTGTATCAAGACCCAATAAGCAATTAAAAGGTTTTCAGAAAGTTTTATTGAACCCCGGCGAAACAAAAACTGTATCATTTAAATTAAATAAGGATCATTTTTCTTTTATTGGACAGGATAATAAACGAATTGTTGAGCCAGGCGAGTTTAAGTTAGCGGTACAAAATTTGACTCAGACTTTTCGTTTGAAATAGTTAAAAATATTAAAATTTTTACTACGTACTTTTGAGGGAAGATTGCAGTAAATAATTTTACTGCCTCTTCCTTTTTTGTTGAATAAAAATATTGGAGATAATTATTAAGATTATGTTTACAGATTATAAGAAAATTTTCATATGCTCATTGCTGTTTATTTTTGCAAATCAATTTATTAGTGCGCAGAATGTAGTGATTAATGAACTGATGTCATCTAACTCAATTACAATAGCGGATGAGGACGGCGATTATTCAGATTGGATTGAATTATTTAATCCACAAGACACATCAATTAATTTATCCGGCTATGGAATCTCTGATTCAAAGTCCGATCCTTTTAAATGGATTTTCCATTCTGTAACTCTTTCACCAAAAGATCACTTACTAATTTTTGCTAGCGATAAAAATAGAACTGATTTTGTAAAACATTGGGAGACAATTATTAATTGGGGAGATGTTTGGAAATACCGATTAGGAACCAGTGAACCACCGGCTCAATGGAAGAATTTAGGATTTGATGATCAAACCTGGCTTAAAGGTAAAAGTGGATTTGGTTATGGCGATAACGATGATTCTACAATTGTTCCATCTGTGCAATCTGTTTATGTTAGAAAAACATTTACTGTTTCAAAATTAAGTGATGTTGTTTCTGCAATTCTGCATGTGGATTTTGATGATGGATTTGTTGCATATATAAATGGTGTTGAAGTTGCACGCGCTAATATTGGAACAGTTGGAATACCACCTGCATATAATGAATCTGCAACAACATTCGTTGAACCATTAATTGTTTATGGCGGTAAACCTAACGCATATATAATTAAAAACTTCCAATCTGTTTTGCAGGAAGGAGAAAATGTACTTGCAATTCAGGTTCATAACTATGGTTCTGGTTCATCCGATCTTACTCTGATTCCATTTTTTAGTTTAGGATTAAATGAAGTTCCTGAGAATCCCAGAGGTGCCAATCCAATATTAGACTTGCCAAATAAATATCTACATACAAATTTTAAATTAAGCTCGGATGGCGAAACACTTGTTATTACAAATCCCGTTGGCAGCACTGTTGATGAAATAACTTTTGGAAAAATTGGTCCTGATATATCTTTCGGGAGACAACCTGATGGAACTAATTCGTGGTATCTTTTCCCAACTCCGACCCCGGGTGACAGTAATAAAACAACTGGTTACACAGGAATAACTGATAATCCAATTGTAACAATTCCCGGAGGATTTTATCCCGGTTTAGTAAATGTTACAGTTAATCCCGGTGCAAATGGTGGAACGATTTATTACACATTGGATGGATCTGATCCAAGTGAAACGTCATCAGTTTATTCATCATCAATTTTACTTTCATCAACAAAAGTTTTAAGAGTAAAAGCATATAATCCAGGAATGATTCCAAGCCAAACCGTAACAAACACTTACTTGATAAACTTTAACACTAAACTACCGGTGGTATCACTTTCTACTAATCCCGCTAATTTTTTTGATGAAGAAAATGGTATTTATACCTTAGGTGATAGTGCGCAATCATCATTCCCATATTTTGGTGCAAACTTTTGGAAAGACTGGGAGAAGCCGGTTCATGTTGAGTATTTTGAAAATGATGGAACATCAAAAGGATTTAGTATGGATGCCGGTGTTCAGATTTACGGTGCCTGGAGCAGAGGATTTCCACAAAAATCACTCGCTATTTTTGCACGCGGGCGATACGGCTACAGCAGTATTAACTATAAACTTTTTAATGATCTTCCATTTACGGAGTATCAGGCATTTGTGCTTCGTAATTCCGGTAACGATTGGAACTCCACAATGTTTAGAGATGGATTGATGACTGGGCTTGTAACAGATGTTGATTTAGATAAACAGGATTTTAAACCAACAGTAGTTTTTATCAATGGTCAGTATTGGGGTATTCAGAATTTACGTGAGAAAGTTAATGAACATTTTTTGGCACAGCATCATAATGTTAATCCTGATAGCTTAGACATACTTGAAAATAATGCTAACATAGTTCAGGGTGATAGCCTTGATTACCTGGCATTATATTCTTTTATTCAAAATAATAATTTAGCAATTCCGATAAATTATGAATATGTAAAATCAAAAATTGATGTGGATAATTTTATAAGATATTTTGTTTCAGAAATTTATTTTGACAACACAGATTGGCCCGGAAACAATGTTAAATTCTGGCGTAATCATTCCAATGGCAAGTGGCGCTGGATTCTTTACGATACGGATTTTGGTTTCGGATTATTTGATGTTAATGCCTATAAGCATAACACACTTGAATTTGCGACAGCCAGTAATGGTCCCGGTTATCCAAATCCGCCTTGGGCAACTTTATTTTTAAGAAAACTTTTGGAGAATCAATCTTTTAGAAATGATTTTATTAATTGCTTCGCCGATTTTTCAAACTCAATCTTTAAACCTTATGTGGTAACAAATAGAATAAACTATTTAAAATCCTTGATCGATGCAGAAATCCCAAATCAAATTCAAAGATGGAATGCGTTTGATTATAATGGCTGGTTAAATAATATTCAGCGGTTGAAAGATTTTGCCAATCAACGATTAACCTATTTACAGCTTTATTATATTCAAAAGTTTGGTTTAAGTGGAATAGCTAATCTCAGCATATCTATTTCGGATACTTCGATGGGTAGTGTAAAAGTAAACTCATTACAAATCGGTCAGCCGACCTGGTCAGGTGGATATTTTTATGGAGTTCCAATAAAAATAATAGCTCAGCCAAAAACGGGATTTCGTTTTGTTAGATGGGAGGGATCAAATACAACCAGCGATGATACTTTAATTGTTTCATTAAATTCATCCTATAGTTTAAATGCAATATTTCGTTTAGATACAAATTACAGCGAACCAAAAATTGTTATAAATGAAATTAATTATAATTCATCTTCGTCATTCAATCCGGAAGATTGGGTTGAGCTTTATAATAACAGTGATAGAGATGTTGATATTTCCGGTTGGATTTTTAAGGATTCTGATGATTTGCACAATTTCTTTTTGCCTAAAGGAACGATTTTAAAGAAAGACGGATATTTAGTTTTGTGTATAGACACATCCTTGTTTAAGCCATTATTTCCTGATGTAAAAAATTTTATTGGTAATACCGGTTTTGGATTTAGCGGCAGCGGTGAGTTATTAAGACTTTACGATAATAATTTGAAAATGATGGACTCACTTGTTTATGATGATAGCGCTCCCTGGCCTACTGAACCAGACGGGAACGGACCAACTCTTTCACTTAAAAATCCTGATCTTGATAATTCACTAGGGCAAAACTGGGCAGCATCATTAGGACATGGAACGCCCGGAAAAATAAATGATGTCTTTACCGGGATTCAAGACAAAATTGATAACTCATTTCCGAAAGAATATTCTCTGGAACAAAATTATCCAAATCCATTTAACCCGTCAACAAAAATAAAATACACAATCCCGACCTCACCCTTAAATCCCTCTCCTTACCAAGGAGAAGGGCGGGGGGAGAGGTTCGTTTCTTTAAAAGTCTATGATATTCTTGGCAATGAAGTAGCTACTCTTGTTAACGAATTTAAAAAACCCGGATTCTATGAAATTCAATTTGATGGAAGTAAATTATCAAGTGGAGTTTATTTTTACCGGATAGTGATTCATTCGGACGGATTGCAAACTGACAATTTTATAAGCACTAAAAAATTAATTTTACTAAAATGAAAAAATCGATTTATATTATTTTAATCTGTTTGTTATTTGCTGTCAGTAGTTTTTCACAGGATAAAACTATTAGCAAAAATTCAGCAGTTACATTTACTTCATCCAATCTTCCGATTGTTGTAATTAATACCAACGGTCAGGAAATTCCGGACGCATATAAAATAACTGCTGATATGGGTATAATATATAATGGTGAAGGAGTAAGAAATTATATTACCGATCCATTCAATAATTACAACGGTAAAATCGGAATAGAAATACGAGGATCTACATCACAACAATTTCCCAAAAAACAATATGCTGTTGAAACCCGTGATGCACTTGGTAATGATTTGGATGTATCACTTTTAGGATTTCCTGCAGAAAGCGATTGGGTTTTGTTTGCACCTTACAATGATAAAAGTTTAATGCGTGACGTTCTTGCATATAGAATTGCAAGTGATATGGGAAGGTATGCGAGCCGATCAAAATTTTGTGAAGTTGTGTTAAACGGTGATTATGTGGGAGTTTATGTTTTGCTTGAAAAGATTAAACGGGACGCCAATAGAGTAAATATTAAAAAATTAGAAGCACCCGATACCTCCGGTACAGCATTAACCGGCGGCTACATTATCAAAATTGATAAGACAGATGGCGAAGGCAATGATGGCTGGTATTCTAATTATCTTCCATTTGCTCAAAGGACGAATAAAATATTTTATCAATACCATTACCCAAAGCCAGAGGATATTGTTGCACAACAGAAAGCATATATCCAAAATAAAATTTTTGCGTTCGAAACTATAATGTATTACAGTTCAAATATTGCTGATCCAGCGACAGGATATCCTAAATACCTTGATACAGATTCATTCGTAGATTTTATGCTGGTTAATGAAGTAGTTAAAAATGTTGATGGATACAGATTAAGTACATATCTTTATAAAAACAGAGATGATATAAATCCAAAAATATTTGCGGGACCTGTTTGGGATTTTAATCTTGCTTTTGGCAATGCTGATTATTATGAAGGATGGAAGACGGACGGCTGGCAAATTAAATTTCTAACTGATTATCAAAACATTCCGGAGTGGGAAGGATTTTTAACTCCATTTTGGTGGCGAAAATTATATGATGATACAAATTTTAGAAACAAAGTTTATGCACGCTGGCAAAACCTAAAAAGTAATTCCTTAACTACAAATAAAATTATTTCATACGTGGATTCATTAGTTACATTACTTGATGAAGCAAAGACAAGAAACTTTGAAAGATGGCCTGTGCTCGGGCAATACGTTTGGCCTAATCCTTTTGTTGGCAATACATATCAGGAGGAAATAGACTATCTGAAGAATTGGATAGTGAACAGGATAACATGGTTAGATCAGAATATGATAGGCGAACCAACAAATGTCGATGAAACTAATAACCAAACTCCAAATGATTTTTTACTGGAGCAAAATTATCCTAATCCATTTAATCCGACTACAAAAATTAAATACACAATCCCGAATGTCACCCTGAGCGGAGCCTTGCCTACCGGCAGGCCGGTCGAAGGGTCTCGAGTGCAGGTTAAAATTTATGATGTGCTCGGGAAAGAAGTTGCAACGCTGGTTAATGAATATAAAGAAGCAGGAAATTATGAAATTGAATTTAACGTAGCACAGGGATCACTTCCTGAAATTACAAGCGGAGTATACTTTTATCAGCTTAGAGCAGGTGATTATGTTGAAACTAAGAAGATGGTGTTGATGAGATA
>DAIRCT010000064.1:15215-17941 GCA_036796535.1 Ignavibacteriaceae bacterium | reverse complement strand
ATGATTTTATGAATGGTAAAATTTCTGTAATTACGCTTGGGTGTTCTAAAAATACTGTTGATTCTGAACGATTGATGAAACAAATTCAGTTAAACAAAATTGATCTTACAAATAATCCTGATAATGCCGAAACAGTAATTATTAATACTTGCGGATTTATCGAAGCTGCAAAAGAAGAATCGATCAATACAATTCTTGAAGCAGTTGCAATGAAAAAAAATGGTAAGCTTAAAAAGGTTATTGTTGCCGGATGTTTATCAGAACGTTACAAAGATGATCTATTAAAAGAAATTCCGGAAGTTGATGTTTATTTTGGAACCGAGAATTATGAAGGTATAATTAAAGAACTTGGCGGTGATTTAAAAAGAGAATTACTTGGCGAGCGCTTATTAACAACTCCATCGCATACGGCATATTTAAAAATCTCTGAAGGTTGCGATCATCCTTGTTCATTTTGTGCAATCCCGCTTATGCGCGGCTTGCATAAATCAAAACCATTGGATGAGTTAATTCGTGAAGCTGAATTTCTTGCCGCAAACAACACAAAAGAATTAGTCTTAATTGCTCAAGACACAACTGATTACGGAAAAGATCTGGAAGATAAATCAAACATTTCACAGCTTATTAGAAGATTGAGTGAAATAAAGGGAATAGAATGGATAAGATTAATGTATGCATATCCGTCAAAGTTTCCCGATAGTTTGATTGAAGAAATAAAAACAAATCCTAAAGTCTGTAAGTATGTTGATATTCCCTTACAGCATATTTCTGATGATGTTCTCAAATCAATGAGACGCGGAGTAACTTCTGAACGTACGCGAAAGTTATTACAAAAACTTCGCGATGAAATTCCCGATATAACTATCAGAACAACTTTTATTGTTGGATATCCAAACGAATCTGAAAAAGATTTTGAAGAGCTTTGTAATTTTGTTCGTGAGATAAAATTTGATAGAATCGGAACATTTACATTTAGTGTTGAAGAAAATACATCAAGTTTTATTCTTGGCGATCCAGTGTCTGAAGAAGAAAAAGAAAGAAGAAAAAATGTTTTGATGGAAATTCAAAAGGAAATATCATTACAAAAAAATGAATCTTTTATTGGTAAAAAACTTAAAGTTTTGATTGATTCGGTTGAAGGCGAATTTTTTATAGGAAGATCATACAGAGATGCCCCTGAAGTAGATGGTGAAATTTTAATCAGCACAAAAAATAATGAACTTGATGTGGGCGAATTTTATGATATTTTAATTAATGATTTTGATGAATATGATCTGTACGGAAATGCTATAAATACATAAAGGAAATTAAAATGAAAATAACAATGCTTTTCATAATAATCTTTTTGTTAAACGTTTCATCATTTGCGCAAAAAGAACCTTATACTGTAAATAAAAAAAATCTTGGTGATGCAATCTACTATCAGGATTTTGTTAATTTCTTTTCGGATAAACCGGGGTTAACCCGTGTCGATGTATTTATTCAGGTGCCATATAAAAATGTTGTGTTTATAAAATCCGGCGAAGGATTTACAGCAAAGTATTCTGTTACAGCCAGCATTTTTGACAGCAGCAAATCATTACTGATAATTGAAAAGACCTGGAACGAAACTATTAATGTTATTGATTATAATATGGCAACGACGAAGGATAATTATAATCTAAGTAAAAGATCGTTTAATCTTAAACCCGGGAAGTATACTGTAAGAACCGCACTTCAGGATTTAGATTCAAAGAAAGAATCCACTTCCGAAATTCCATTAATAGTGAAAGATTTTAGTGGTAAATTTTCAATGAGTGATATTCTATTAATTTCTAAAACCGAAAACACACAAACAGGCAATTCTGTTGTACCGAATGTAAGCCGCAATATTCCATCTTCTAAAGATAGAGTTAAAATTTATTTTGAGGTTGATTCTAAAGACTCAATGAATACCAGTTTATCTTTTAATTATAAAGTTACTACGGCAGATAACAAAGAGATCCATAATGAAAAAGAAGATAAGAATATTAAACCCGGTGTTAATCAGATTTTTTTTACAATGGCGGAGTTTCCGTTTGATCTTGGTGCCTATTTAATTACTGTTACGATCAGCGATAATCAGAATAAAGTTATTGCAACTTCAACCAAAGCATTTTATTCCCAAACAAAAGGATTGCCTGCTGTTATTACTGATATTGACAAGGCGATTGCACAGACAGTCTATATCGCAATTCCAGCTGAACTTAGTTATATGGAAGATGGAAAAGATGTTGCAGAAAAGACAAAAAGATTTTTAGAATTCTGGAAGAAAAAAGATCCTTCACCCAATAATGATGAAAACGAAGTGTTTGATGAGTACTTTAGACGGGTACAATATGCGAATGAAAATTTTTCTAATTATACTGAAGGTTGGCGATCGGATCGCGGGATGGTTTTTATAATTCTTGGCGCTCCCAATAACATCGATAGGCATCCATTTGAATATGACTCAAAGCCGTATGAAGTTTGGGAATACTATAATCTTAATAGAAGTTTTGTTTTTCTTGATGAAACAGGTTTCGGTGATTATAGATTGATTACACCGCTAACCGGTGATCTTTACAGATATAGATATTAGAAAAACAAAGTTTAGTTTTTAAAAAATATTTAAATCTAAAGCATAAACTTGTTAACTCCTGAATGCATTACTGTATGATAAAATTTAAAGAGTAAAAGTTTTAGCATTCAATTAAATCAAGCATGCA
>DAIRCT010000064.1:0-15115 GCA_036796535.1 Ignavibacteriaceae bacterium | reverse complement strand
TTGAATTGATTTATTTAGTCAAAAAAACATTTGGACGAATTCCATTTCAAACTACTGAAATAAAATCTTAATTATGATTTTAATCATTACGCTAAACCCGCTTTTAGAGAGAAGATTTTCTTGCAAAAAAATTATTAATGGGCAGGTTAACCGTAATACAATTCTAAAATTATCTACTGGTGGAAAAGGAATAAATGTTAGTCGGCAGTTAAAAGCTTTAGGAACAAATTCTTTTAATTTTATTTTTTCCGGCGGCGCTAATGGTAAATTGTTAAGAGATGTTTTAAAAACTGAAGGATTAGAATTTTCTTTCATACCAACTAAATCAGAAACCAGAGAAGCTGCCGTAATTATTTCTGAAGAAGATAAAACCGTTACCTCCTGTTTCTCAAATGATCCGCAGATATCATCAACTGAAGTTGAGGAATTTAAAATTAAGCTTGATAAAATGATTCAGAATTGTGAGATAGTTGTTTTCTCCGGCAGTTCTCCATCAATTGAAACTGATTCAATTATTCCTTTTGGTATTGAATTAGCAAATAGATACGACAAGGTTTCCATTTGTGATACATATGGCAGAAATTTGCAGCAGTGCATTAATGCTTCACCGACTATAATTCATAATAATATTTCTGAAATAGAAAACTCTTTATCTGTAAATATTAAAACAGAAGAATCAGCAATTAATCTCCTGAACGATCTTTACAAAAAAAATATTAAGCGGGTTTATCTCACAAATGGTGATAAAACATTTTATGCTTCTAACTTTAATTATTTTTTTAAAATTGATCCATTAAAGATAGATGCTTTGGATTCGACTGGCAGCGGCGATAGCTTTGTTGCCGGACTAACTTATTCCTGGCTGAAGCAGGATGTTTTTGAAGAATCATTAAAATTTTCTACAGCGTTAGCTGGATGCAATGCCAACCGTTTTGATGTTTGCAATGTTGGAATAGATGAAGCTCTTAAAGTGAAAGAGGATATAAAAATATTTCCCATCGGTAAAAAAATAAAGTTAATAGATGATTCGCCTCACGAAATTTAGTATTCTCTTTATCATTCTGATATCTACAATTTCATCTGCTCAAAAACTTAGCTCATTTGAAGTGAAAGGCAATTACAATTTCGATGATGGACAATATCTTCGCTGGTCTGAGATGCGTTTGGGACAACCATATTTTAAAGGAATTATTGATTCTGCAAAATCGCGCATAGCAAAAAATATTTTACAGCAGGGTTATTATTATTTTGAATTCGGTGATTCGCAATTGGAATTTTCTAAAGATTCATCATACTTTAATATCATTCTAAATGTAAATGAAAACTCCCCGGTAATAATTAAAAATATTTTTTTACAGGATGAAGACTCAATATCAGAAGCCAATCTGAAAAATCAATTTGATTTTTTAGTTAACCAAACATTAATCAAATCCGATTTGGAAAATAATATTGATCAAGCCCTTATAAATTTTGAAAATTCCGGTCATCCGTTTGCAAAAATTATTATTCAATCAATCAGTGTTTATCATGATTCAATTAATAATCAGAACTTTGCAGATATTTATTTGAAGATTGAACCAGGCAATGAAAATAAAATTGATAAAGTGGAAATCCGCGGAAATACATCAACAAAAGATTATGTAATCTTAAGAGAACTACGGTTAGATTCCGGTGAGCCATATTCTCAATCAAGAATTGAAGAATTTCCAAAGCGTTTAAATAGATTAAGATTTTTTGAACCGGTTGCAGTTCCACAATATTATATCAACTCTAAAAATGAAGGTGTTTTACAAGTTGAAGTAAAAGAAAAAAACACAAATAACTTTGATGGAATAATCGGTTACATTCCTCCCGGTAAAAATGAAAGCAGTGGCTATGTAACTGGACTAGTTAATGTAACATTGCGTAATTTATTTGGAACTGGAAGAGCAGCGGCAATAAGGTGGAATAAGTACAACAGAAACTCACAGGAACTTGATCTGAAATATCTTGAACCCTGGTTTTTAAGTTACCCGATAAATATTAACCTCAATCTGTATCAAAAAATTCAGGATACAACTTATGTTCAACGAAAATTAGAAGCATCACTCGAATATCTGGCGACAGAAGATATTTCTGCTTCAGTTTCAATCGCAACAGAATCTGTTATTCCAACCGAGAGAACCATTCCGGTTTTTACCGTTTTTAATTCTTCTTATCTAACTACCGGTTTAAATTTAAAGATTGATACACGCGATGATCCATACTCACCAACAGCAGGAATATTATTTATTAACTCATACATCTACAGCCGAAAATCAATCAACGGACCGGCAAATTATATTACACAAAATGTTATTACAAAAGTTGATCTTCAAAGATATTCGGTAAGCTTTTATACTTATTATCAAATCTTTAACAAACAAATTATTGCTATCGGAGTTAATGCAAGAGAATTGCGAGGTCCGGTATTTGAAAATAGTGATCTTTACCGTCTCGGTGGAACGAATTCTTTACGCGGTTATCGGGAGGAACAATTTTTAGGTTCAAGAATTTTCTGGTCTAACTTAGAGTATCGTTTTCTTTTTACGAGAAGAACTTTTGGTTTTCTTTTTTTTGACACCGGTTATTATTTAAGACAGGCAGATGTTGATAAAAATATTCCTAAAACAGAAGAATTTCTTTACGGTTTTGGATTAGGATTAAATATTGAAACCGGTATTGGAGTGCTTGCTGTAAGTTATGCGCTTGGTAAAGGTGATACATTTAGTGATGGTAAAATACATTTTGGGATTATTAATGAGTTTTAGAATTTTTATCCATTTTAGTAAAAATAGGGCGAACCTATTTTTAGTAAGATTCATCAAACTATAGTAGTTAATTAACACTTTTAAAAAATACATTAAGATTTTGTTATTTTTTATTTAACATTCTTTAATTATTTTTAAGTTGAAAAAAGATGATTGATAAATAATTGCTTTATATGCTAGTAAAAAAGTACATGATTTTTATTAAAAATGTTAAATAGTTTATATAAAAATATTATTAGGTTCAGATTGATATATCTTTTCTATGTCATTCTTCTGAATTTTCTATTTTATACCTCAATAAACTCACAGGTACAGAAATCCTATAGTTCTAATATAGCAATGGGAATTAGTCTCTCTTCAAGTACTGACAACTGCCTTGCTACTTTGGATTCAAATAATAAAAAAGTGGATCGTCAAAACTTTAATGAATCCACAGAATATAAAGACATTCATTATTCAAAATATTTTTATACTCATTCAGATTTTCTAAATAAAAATATACGTCTAGTCTATACTATAAAAATCCAAGATTGTATAACAAAATATGAATTAATACGCAGCTCTCTTGATCTTCGAAGTCCCCCTTCTTTAATGGCATAAGCCAAAACCTCTTTGTGGTGGAACATTTCACCTAATTTGTTAGTAACAGTTCCCGGCATAAGTATAAATCTTAAGTTTTAGTTGCAAGTAATTTTTATAATTAAAAATGATTATGTGTGCTTATTGCAGGGACTTATTTACTTGATGGAAATACATTATAATAATTTATCAAAATAATTTAAGGAGAAAGAAAATTGAAATCTAAATCTGAATTAAAAGGTGTATTCGCTGGATTTGCGACAATAGTTATTCCTATACTGTTCGTCGTTGCCGTAGTACTTTTTATCTTCGTAATGGGTAATCCTCAAAATTTTCAGGGTAACAATCCTGCAAATAATCCCAAGCCAGGAAATTATTTAGGAACTATTTACAAAGGCGGATTTATAGTGCCAATTCTTATGACAGTCTTGATGATGGTAATTACCTTTACTATCGAGCGCTTTATTACATTATCAAGAGCAAAAGGGAAAGGTAAAATTTCCGCTTTTGTCGTTCGTGTTTATCAGAAATTGACTAAGCAAGATCTTGATTCTGCAATATCAGAGTGCGATAACCAAAAAGGTTCTGTAGCAAATGTAATTAAAGCTGGATTGCTGAAGTATAAAGAGATGGCTGCAATAAAAGGGATGGATCGGGATCAAAAAGTTGTTGCGATTAAACAGGAAATTGAAGAGGCTACATCTTTAGAATTACCGATACTTGAACAGAACTTAGTTATTCTTGCAACAATAGCTCCACTGGCAACTCTTCTGGGACTTCTGGGTACAGTATTAGGAATGATTAGAGCATTCTCAGCTCTTGCCCAGGCAGGTGCACCAGATGCTGTCGCTTTATCTACTGGTATTTCTGAAGCACTCATTAATACTGCTTTTGGTATAGGTTCGTCGGCATTAGCAATTATCTTTTATAATTATTTCACAACAAAAATTGATAAGATGATGTATAATATTGATGAAGCTAGTGTTGCAATTGTACAGAATTTTGTGTCTCATAATAGCTAATGTTTTTGAAATTAATTTAATGGTGTTATAAAATGCCTAAAGTAAAAATTCCTCGTAAAAGCACTTTGGTAGATATGACTGCCATGTGCGATGTTTCTTTCTTGTTGTTAACTTTTTTTATGCTAACAACAGTATTTAGAGCTGATGATTCGGTTATAGTTGATAATCCATCTTCAATCTCAGAAATTAAATTGCCGGACACAGATATAATGAATATTACTATTACCAAAGAAGGAAAAGTATTCTTTAGTATTGATAATAAAAATTTCACCCGGGAAAAATTATTAGCTAAAATAACCGAAAAACATCCAGAACTAAAATTTACACCTGAAGAAGAAAAATCATTTGTTCTTACAGGTAGTATAGGTGTTCCTCTAAATCAATTAAAAGGGTTTCTGGATTTAGACGAAGTTGATAGGAAAGCTTATCAACAACCGGGCATTCCGGTGGATTCAACTAATAATGAGTTGGGTGATTGGATAATGCAGGGAAGACTTTCTAATCCTGGTGTGCGAATTACTCTAAATGGCGACCAGGCTTGTCCTTGGCCTATTGTAAAAAAGGTAATGAATACTCTTCAGGATAAGAATGTTAATAAGTTTAATCTTATTACAGATCTTGAAGCTGACCCAAATAAATTGAAAGGGATTTAAGTCATGGCTGAATTAGAACAAAAAGAGGTTGGTAAAAAAGGTAAGAAAAAAGGCCGCAAAAAAATGTCTACCAGAGTTGATCTAACTCCTATGGTTGATCTGGGCTTTCTTTTAGTAACCTTTTTTATGCTTACTACTACCTTTAGTAAGCCGCAGACTATGGAAATTAATTTGCCTGTTAAACCAAAAGGTGAGATAAAAGAAGAAGAGCAAAATGCTCTCAAAGCATCAAAGGCATTTAATATTTTAATCGGTGCAGATAATAAACTTTATTGGTATGTGGGTCTTGCAAACGCACCAATTGAAGGTCCTACTGAGACAAATTTTTCTGCCGATGGAATAAGAAAGGTACTTCAGGATAAGAACAATAGTATACAAGATATGGTTGTTTTGATAAAACCAACTAATGACGCAAATTATAAAAATGTAGTGGATATCCTTGATGAAATGAATATCTCAAATATTAAACGCTATGCATTGGTTGATATTACACCTGAAGATCTAAAATTAATAAAGAATAAATAAAGGTTTTGATATTATGACAAACCAACTAATTCATAAGATAGATATTGATGAGCTGATTTTTGCTCATAAGAATAAAGAATATGGTGCATATAAACTTAGAAAAGCTTATAGATTTTATCTTGCTATAGCTATGTGGATTGCAATTCTAATTCTTTTTCTTGTTACTACGGGTCCTTCAATTTACAGATGGTTAAATCCAGAAAAAGTTGATGAGACGAAACAAAGGAAAGTGATAATTACGGAACTAGCTCCACCGCCATCAATTGGTGAAGAAAAAAAAATAGAGCAAGTTGAAGCGCCGCCACCTTTAAAATCTACTATTAAATTTACTCCTCCGGTTGTTAAACCGGATGAACAAGTTAAAGAAGAATATATGCCAACTGTTGAAGAACTGAAAGAAGTAAATCCGGGTTTGTCTACTGAAAAGGGCGTTCAAGGTGGTGTAGATTATAGTTTGATAGAAACTGAAGAAAAAGTTGTTGAGGAGAAAAAAGAAGAAGCTCCAACGTTCTTTGTTGCAGTTGAAGAAATGCCAGAACCAATAGGCGGAATTTCAGCAATTCAGGAAAAAATAACCTATCCGGAAATTGCTAAAAGAGCAGGCGTTGAAGGTAAGGTATATGTTCTTGCATTTGTTGATGAAGATGGTAACGTAAAAAAGGCACAAATAATTAAAGGAATTGGTGCCGGTTGCGATGAAGCGGCTTTAGATGCAGTATTAAAGACTAAATTTAAACCTGGCAAACAAAGAGGAAAACCTGTAAAAGTACAAGTGTCAATTCCAATTGTATTCAAACTGCAATAATTAATAATTATTTGTATAGAAAAAGAAAATTTTAGATAAAAAACAATGCAACTAAAAACTGATACTAAATTATTTGATCGTTAAATAGACTATGAGTATTTCATTGATGTCACGGTTTATTATGTCGATTATCTATTTGGGATCCGGCATTTTTTTATTAGTTGGTGATAATATTTTTAATTTTTCTGATTTTCAAAAAATTGGTTTAGCTATAATCTTGATCAGCTATGGTTCATTCAGACTTTATCGTTCTCTGAAGAAAATGAAAGAAGAAAAAGATGAAGAAAATAACAATTAGGCAATCGGCTGTAATTTTTTTAGCAGTAACAATATTTATACTCTCTGGTTGTAATCGGGGTGAAAGTCCTTCAGATACTCCAACAACCGGAAATTTAACTATTTCAGTTGATCAAACATATAAACCTTTGATCGATTCTGAGGTGAGTACTTTTGAAAATCTTTATAACTACGCAAAAGTAAATGTTCAATATAAACCTGAAGCTGAAGCGTTTGACGACCTAATGAATGATAGCATAAGAGTGATCATAGTTTCACGCAAATTAAATTCTGAGGAGATAAAACAGTTTCAGAAATGGGAGATTGTTCCTAAGGTAACCAAAATTGCATACGATGCTGTTGCACTTATTGGGAGTAAAGATTTAAAAGACACCGTTTTTACTATTGATAAAATTAGATCATTACTTTCAGGTGAAAAAATTATTCCATCTTTAAGAAAAACTAAAATAGTTTTTGACAGTAATAACTCAAGTACAATAAGATTTCTTAGCGATAAAACAGGAGTTAAAAAATTTTCAACAAATTGTTTTGCTCTAAATTCAAATGATGCTGTTCTGGATTATATATCTAAAGGATCAAATAGTATTGGAATAATTGGTGTAAATTGGATTAGTGATCAGGACGATTCAACTAATCAAAATTTTCTTAAAACTGTAAAGGTTTTAGAAATTTCGTCAGACGAAAATTCTGAGCCTTTGAAACCATATCAGGCATATATTGCCCAGAAAACTTATCCTCTTTATCGAGAGGTTTATATTATAAGTAAAGAAGCTTATACCGGATTAGGTACAGGATTTACTGCTTTTTTAGCAAGTGAAAGAGGTCAGCGGATTGTATTAAAATTCGGACTTGTTCCTGCAACAATGCCGGTTCGGCTAGTGGAATTAAAAAATGAAGATATCACTAAATAATTGGTGCTAAAATGTTACAAAAAAAATTAAAACCAATAATTTTATTAATACTATTCTTTGGGACAGGTTTAATTGCACAAGACTTTTCTTCGGGAATTAAATTGATAAGAAATGAAAAATATAATGAAGCTAAAAAATATTTTTCGTCTTATTTAAATACCCCAGGTAGCGCCTTAGCATGTTTTTACCTTGGACAAATTGAATTTGATCAGGAAAAATTAGATTCCGCAAAATTATTTTTTGATCAGGGGATTAAACAAAATAGTTCATTCGCACTTAATTATGCCGGTTTAGTAAAAATAAATTTAGCTCAAAATAATCTTACAGATGCGGAATTAAATCAATCAAAAGCTATAGAGCTAAACGATGGGAAAAGTGAACTTGTTTATTTAGTACTAGCAGAAGCTTATTTAATACCTCAAATAAAAAATTTTGATAAAGCAACAGAATTCATTAATAATGCGTTAAAAATTAATCCTAAGTATGTAGATGGATATATAGAATTAGGGAAAATATTTTTGAATAGGGGAAATGGGTCTGAGGCAATAAAGAATTTTGAAAAAGCTTTAGATATTGACAAGAATAATCCAGAAGCAATTACGTTAAAAGCCAACGTTTACTTTTTAATTAATAATAATGATGATGCTATTAAACTTTTAAATGAAGCAATAGTTAATGATCCAACCTATTCACCAGCATATAATTCTATGGCGGAAGTATATGCTTCACTAAAAGATTATGGCAAAGCAAGTGAGTATTTCGAAAAATATCTTAATGCATCTGAAAACACACCGGAAAAGTTAAAAAGATATGCTCAAATGCTTTATATAAATAAGGATTATAAAAAAGCCATTCAGATTTTAGAAGACAATGCTAACTCTGAAAAAGATATCGTTTCATCTACTAGGATATTAGCATATTCATATCTTAGATTAAATGATACTGAAAAAAGCAAACAATATTTTCAAAAACTTTTTGATTTACCTTCGGTTGAATATCTGCCTACTGATTATGAAAACTATGCTGATCTGCTAAGTTCAACGGGTAATGATTCATTAGCGATACAGTATTTATCAAAAATTGTTGCCACTGATAGTACTCGAAAAGATGTTTGGAGTAAAATTTCGGTGCTAAGTTTTAAAGATAAAAAGTGGGATGGTGTTATAAATGCACTGGAGAAAAAGAAAACTCTTACAACCCAGGAATACTTTGATTTGGGCAAAGCATATATTTTTAAAGGCGATGGAATAATCAATGATTTAATTGAGAGCTTAAACTCTTCCTTAATTCTTAATGATGAACAGTTAGCTAAACTTCGCACTTCGTTGCTTTATTATCAAAAAGACTTGAAAGATGCAGTAGGTGATCCTGCAAAAATTACTACAGCCCTCAATAGGGTAGTACAATCGATTGAATCTTTTATTGCACCAAATCAAAAATCCAAATGGTTATCAAGTAAATCAATGTGGATTGAGTTAGTGCGCAGAAAAATAGGTTTAGAATATGCTAAAGCAGATTCAGCTTTAGTAATGCTAACTGTTAAGGCACCCAATTTACCAGTTGCATACTTCTGGCGAGCAAGAGTAAACACTAATTTTGATCCTGAGTCGGAAGCTGGATTAGCAAAACCATTTTATGAGCAATTCATACAGCTTGTGGGTAATGACAGTGAAAAATACAAGAAAGAATTGGTAGAAGCCTATGCATATTTAGGTTACTACTATTATTTACAAAATGATAAAGCCAAATCGAAAAGCTATTGGGCTCAGGTTTTATCGTTAGATCCTGATAACAAACAAGCTAAAGATGTAGTGAAGCAACTTAAATAATATTTTTAAAAGTATTCATAGACAAACAATAACAAGATTTTAAATTATGTCAGAAACTAATGGAAACAGATCATTTAAAGATTTGATCAAAGACTTTTTAATTCTGGTAATCCCATTTATAGTAATTTATTTAATTTATATTCTTTTTCTTAAATGACCGGATAAAGAAATTGAAATAATATCTTTTGAAGAAACTATAGGCAAACACAATTGAATAGCTAAATGTTATGTTATAAATCCAATATTACAAAAGTAGTCAAAGTTTATTCTATAATAATTTTGCTGCTAATTAACTTATTGAGTCCGCTCCTGTTTAATTATAATTATGCTATTAGATTAATCAAAAACGGAAATCAAGATCAAATCATCAGAAGTAATTCCAGTGATGTTCGATTAGAGTTTACTTATACAAAAAAGGAAATAAAAGAATTACCGATATTCTTTCCGGATATTGAAAAACAGAAATATAAGTTTTATCTCAAAAATAATTTAGATGATGATGCCCTCTCATTATTAACCTACAATAGGGAGGAAAAAGAATTCTATTCTCAAAAAGTTTGCACTAAAAATTTAAATCCAAGAAGCCCACCGCTTAACCTTTCGTAACTCCTAAACGTCAATTTAAAAATATCCCATTGCTGATGAATGAATCACCAGCATATTATAGTGAATATGGGAAACCTGAAACTGAAAATTTAAAAATTTGAGTAATACCCGTTTATTCTATCAAAAAGGAGTATGAACATGGAAACTTCAAAATTATTTTTAAAAATTATTATTGTTTTATTTTTTACCTCCTTTAGTGCTTTTGCACAGGGATTAAATATTTATCAATTTATTGGTAAATCAACTGATGCCGTAATAAGTGAATTTGGCAAACCACTTCATATTAATAATAACAATCCTTCGATGACATGTCTTACATATTATAACCCTTCCATTAACTGTATGGCTGATCAAAATGGAATATATCAGATAGAAATGGTTAAGAATTTTACATCAACCAAAGAGGCTTTAGATGAGATTAGAGAACTTTTAGCAAAATCAGTCACTGAAGGTCTTGTTATAGACTCTGTTTCGGCAAGCAAGTATATTCTTTATAAAAAAGGTGTAAAAACAAACATTATATTAAACGAGATTAAAAACAGTCCGACTATCGAACTAAGGATTAAGGCAATCAGAGAATCTGAATAATTTTTTTAAAAATCACTGAAAGATTTTTAACAATTTATTCAAAAGGATTGCCTATGAGAAAATTATTTTCTAATGTATTAAAATATTGTGATCATAAAAATTCACAAGTAATAATTTCAGAAAATAAAGATATCTTTTTATCGAAAAGAAAAATTAAGGTAGTGATTTGGACAAAACTTATTGTGAAGATACTGTTATGGCTTTTCGCATTATTTTTAATCGCTAATTTTGCCGCTTTGATTAAACAATTATTTGTCCGATAAAGATTCTAATAAAACAAATTTTCCGTTTAGTTCGTATCTTTACACAGTAAATAATTTGAAAAAGGTTTTACATAGATGTATAAAATAATTGATGCCAAATTTATTGCTCCGGGTATAAAAAAATTTGTAATTGAAGCACCCAAAATTGCTCAGAAAAGAAGAGCAGGACAATTTGTTATAATCAGAATAAACGAAAACGGAGAAAGAATACCACTTACCATCGCTGATTCTGATATGTTAAGGGGAACTATTACTATAATTGTTCAAGGAATTGGTAAGACCACGAAAGAATTAAATGAACTTTCTTCGGGTGATTTTATTCTTGATGTTGTTGGTCCACTTGGCAAACCTTCTCATATCGAAAATTTTGGAACCGCGATAAGTATTGGCGGAGGAGTTGGAACTGCAATTGCTTATCCCACAGCCGTAGCTTTAAAGAATGCAGGTAACCATACAATATCAATTATCGGCGGAAGAACAAAAGAGTTTGTAATTCTTGAAGATGAAATGAAAAAAGTTTGTGATGAAGTTTATCCCACAACTGATGACGGCAGTTACGGCTATCATGGATTTGTAACTCAAAAACTAAAAGACCTGATTGATTCAGATAGAAAAATTGATTTTGTTCTGGCTATCGGTCCAATTCCAATGATGAAAGCAGTTGCCGAAACAACAAGACCGTATGGAATCAAAACAGTTGTTAGTCTTAATCCGGTTATGGTAGATGGAACAGGGATGTGCGGCGGCTGCCGAGCAACCGTTGATAATAAAACAGTTTTTGTTTGCGTAGATGGACCTGAATTTGATGCCCACCTTGTTGACTTTACAACTTTGGCAAGAAGAAATTCTGCTTATCAGCAAATGGAAAAAGCAGCTTTAGAATATCATCAATGTAATTTAGATAAAGCTTTTGAAAAAGCACTTGATAAATCATATTCAAATCAATAAAAATTTAAACTGTAAGGGTGGAGATAAACATGAATGAGATAAGTAAAAAAGATAGAATGAAAATACCAAGACAACCTATGCCCGAACAGGATCCTGCTTTGAGAAGATCAAACTTTAAGGAAGTTAATTTAGGATTTACCGAAGAGCTTGCAAAGATGGAAGCTCTCCGTTGTTTACAATGTCCGAAACCAGTTTGCATAGAGGGCTGCCCTGTCGGTGTTAAAATTAATGAGTTTATTAAATTAGTTAGTGAAGGAGATTTTCTTGCGGCTTCTGCGAAAATAAAAGAAGATAATATGCTTCCCGCAATCTGCGGACGTGTTTGCCCGCAAGAAGAACAGTGTGAAGCAAAGTGTGTTGTTGGAAAAAAAGGCGAGTCAATTGCAATTGGTAGATTAGAAAGATTTGTTGCTGATTTTGAACGTGAGCATGTAGGATTAAGATCTGTAGACATAAAATCTAAAACAGGGAAAAAAGTTTCTATCATTGGTAGCGGACCCGCAGGTTTAAGCTGTGCCGGTGATTTAATTCAGATGGGGCACGATGTTACGGTATTTGAAGCCCTGCACGATCTCGGAGGTGTTTTGATTTATGGTATTCCTGAGTTTCGTTTACCAAAAGAAATTGTAAAAGCAGAAATTGAATCTCTAAAAAATCTTGGTGTAGAATTTAAAACTAACGCAGTAATTGGATTTACAGATACCATTGATGAATTATTGGCTAATGGTTATGATGCTGTTTTTATTGCTGTTGGTGCGGGTCTTCCAAACTTTATGAATATTGAAGGTGAAAATCTTAACGGCGTTTATTCATCAAATGAATTTTTAACACGTGTAAACTTAATGAAAGCATATAAATTTCCGGAATATGATACTCCTGTTTTCAATGTTGCCGGAAAAAATGTTGCAGTGTTTGGCGGCGGCAATACCGCAATGGATGCTGTGCGTACTTCTAAAAGGTTAGGCGCTAAAAATGCATACATAATTTACAGAAGATCAGAGATTGAGATGCCTGCGAGAAAAGAAGAAGTACATCACGCAAAACAAGAAGGGATAGAATTTTTATTGTTGTCAAATCCTAAAAGATTTATTGGTGATGAAAATGGCTGGCTTACAGGAGTTGAAATTACTAAAATGCAATTAGGCGAACCCGATGCATCGGGTAGAAGAAAACCAGTAGCTATTCCAAATTCTGAATACGTTATTGATATTGATATGGCAGTGATAGCGATTGGGAATGGATCAAATCCAATCATACAAAAAACCACTCCCGACATTAATTTTAATAAATGGGGAAACATTGTTGTTAATGAAGAAACAATGGAAACATCAAAGCCGGGCGTTTTTGCCGGTGGTGATATTGTAACCGGCGGCGCAACTGTTATACTTGCAATGGGTGCAGGAAGAAAAGCTGCTAAAGCTATTAATAATTTTCTTCTAAACTCTAATTAAGTTTACTTAAGTTGATAGTCAAATTATTCATTGAACAAAAACACCGTTGAAACATTTATAAAAAATAGTTTTTCATTTTATTAAGTCAGGACTTGAAAGACTGTGTGAAAATTGTTTGTGAAACTCAGGAACTCATCCCCAACCCCTTCTCTTAGCAAGAGAAGGGGCTTAATACAAACTGATTTCAAAGTCCCTCTCTTTTTTGGTATTGCCAACCCTATGGGAAAGAGAGGTTCGCCGCGGCGAATTAGGGTGAGTTTTCTCATTACAATTGAATTTTAATACAAGTTCTTAAGTCGTGGGTTAATTAAAAAGGGCTAAAGAATTAAAACCGTTTTAACGGTTTACAATCATAAATGGTTAAATTGAGTAAGGTTAAATTAAAATTTTATTTTTTATATTAAATCATTCTAAATCTAATTTACATAGGCGTGATATTTGAAAATATTTTATACAGACAAAAATAATTTTATTAAATACTTCATACTATTATTTTCTATTACTTATTCCTCAGTATCAGCACAAATTTATCCTGATCAAAATTATGTTTTACGCACGGATTCAATTTATGCAAACATTGAATCGAGTCTGGGAATAAAACTCAGTGATAATGGTAAAAGCATTATGCTTCAGGATGGAGTGCTGGAAGGAAATTTTATTTTAAAACCTCAATATTCCCAGTCACCATTTAACGAAGGGCTACCATCATGGAATGGCACAGCACCAAATAGTAACGGCAGTTTTAAAGTGCAGATGCGGTTTCCCTACGCCGGTGGCTGGTCGCCCTGGTTAACAGTTGGATATTGGAAATCAAATATCTGGTCTACTTACGGCACATTAAGTTACAGTGATGGAAAGATAGATTATGACAATGCTAAGTTGTATTCATATCAAAATGCATGGCAGTTTAAAGTTATCTTAACAAGAACGAATACATCAGTTGCTTCACCTACAATTAATAAACTAAGCTTCTTTGTTAGCGATAGCCGTACAACAAGTTCGGTTAATATCACTAATATTGTTAATGATAATCCTCAACAGATATTTATTCCAACAACACATATTTATCAATACTCGGTTGATCCAGTGATAGGTGGAGATATTTGTTCGCCAACTTCAGTTTCAATGATTTTAAAAAGTTACAACATAACTGTTGATCCTTACCAGTTTGCACTTGATACTTACGATCCATATTTCAGTATGTTCGGTATCTGGCCAAGAGTTGTTCAAAATGCTTCTGAATATGGATTGGATGGTGAAGTTAGCAGATATCGAACATGGAGCGATGCAAGACAAGTACTTGCCAATGGTGGACGAATTGCAATGTCCATCGGGCAGCCATTATACGCAGGTCATCTGGTAATGTTAGCTGGATTTACAAGCGATGGAAAACCAATTGTTCACGATCCCGCTAAAACCTACGGTTATAATTTGGTTTATGATAAAACTCAATTATCGCAATCGTGGTTTAATAAAGGTGGAATTGCATATACGTTTTATCCAGCCGGCAGTTTTACTACTGTTGATGATAATCAAAATAAAAATATTGTAGTTAACGATTTTGTGTTGTATCAAAATTACCCAAATCCATTTAATCCCAACACAATAATAAGATGGCAATCACCGGTAGGCAGTTGGATAACTTTAAAGATTTATGATGTACTAGGTAATGAAGTATCAACATTAGTAAATGAATACAAAGAAGCAGGAAGTTTTGAAATTAATTTTGATGCGTCTGGTTTACCGAGTGGAATTTATATTTATAGAATTTCTGTAGGTGATTTTACTCAGGCAAAACAAATGATTTTATTGAAATAGCATATCTGATTTTTTATAAGTGATATCCTAT
>DAIRCT010000063.1:0-18216 GCA_036796535.1 Ignavibacteriaceae bacterium | reverse complement strand
GCTTGCGGACTTTATGATGAACTTGAACTCCGTGCACTAAGAAAACAAAAAGTTACACTTACAATTTTGAATGATAATAGTGAAACAGCAACAATAGAATGTGTTATTGCCGATTTGTTCTCAAAAGACAAAACAGAATTTCTTAAAACAACCGATGAAAGAATCATTCGCCTGGATGATATTGTAGAATTAGATAATATACTTTTTAATAAAAACTGTTAAAGGAAATTATTATGAAATCCGCGCAAGTGGAAAACTTATTAAACCATATGAATTGGGCAGACACAGAAGTATGGAAAAAAGTTTTACCGTTTGAAGCCGCACACAATGATGAAAGAATGAAAAAGTTACTATATCATCTTCATCAAGTTCAATATGCGTTTTACTTTTTATGGAATGATTTTCCGCTCGATATTCCTAAACCTGAAATGTTCTCTGATCTTAAATCAATTTCAAAATGGGGGGTTGATTATCAAGAAAAGTTAAATACTTTTCTATCATTACCTAGAGTAGATGAAAAAGATAAAGTAATTAAAATTCCTTGGTCTATTTTTATGGAAAGAAAAACCGGAAAGAAGGTAGTTCCTGCAACGCTTGAAGAAACAATGCTTCAAGTAGCTTTACACAGCACATATCATCGTGGACAAATAAACACTCGATTTAGAGAACTTGGCGGTGAGCCGGCGATGGTTGATTTAATTGCCTGGGTTTGGTTTGGTAAACCCAACGCCGATTGGAGCTTTGTAAAACAGACTTAAGTCTGTTCTACGATTTTGAAAAAAGCTTTTATACTTTAAGCCAACATTTTTGCCTCTGCATAAAAGAATTATAATTTTAATTGGTTTATTTTCAAAAGGTTATTGCTTGAACGATATTTATTATTTTAAAGTAAAGATAATTGTTATATTATTTTCATTATTCCTTTGCACAAATCAGTTGGACGCACAAGATGCTGAAGTAGAAAATAATCTTACAGCAGCAGAACCTTTCACTAATTTTTTAGAATTCGGATTAGAATATTATTCCCCTTCACATTGGAACAGACAAATTAAAACTATAAACCTAAACGGACTTATTGGAAAAGAATTTATAGATGAGATTGGTTTACAAATATTTGCCGGACTTACAATTACACACGCTTGGGGAAATACTATTATGGTAAATGAGTTTCTTAAAGAAGCTAAGTATGAAACATCAGCAATGGGGATTGGACCTTTAATTTTATTGCGTTTGCAGCCGCTTACCTTTGGTAAGTTTTCTTTCTCGATCGATGGGCTTGGAGGAATTATTTTGTACAACAAATCGTTCCCTCCACGCGGCGACATTTATAATTTTATGTTTCGTCTTGGGGGAACAATTACTTTTTACGTCGGCAATAACTACAGTTTTAATTTAGGATTCCGACGAATACATATTTCTAACGGAAAAGGTGTTGGTTCATTCAATCCATTTTATGAAGGAGCGGGTTTAACACTGAATCTTTCAAAGCAATTTTAATATTCATTAATCTTTATAAGAGTTATTAAAAATATTTGTTAGGTAATCCTAAAAAGATTGAGAAATCAAATTTTATGTATAAAATTTATTCAAACACTTTAGTTCATAAGTGGGTTAGTCTGCAAATGAAAACTTTGCTCGGCAGACAACTTGATAAATCAAAGCTTGCTGCAGGATTACCAAACAGCGCAATGTTTTATCACAAAACAGGGTGGTTTTCTTATTGGACTAACGATGTTGGAATATTAATAGATGGTGTTGTAAAATATATAATTGTCTGCTTCATGCCGCTTGAAGAAGAATTAGCATTACTAAAATTTAAAGTGCTGTCTGAAAAAGTTTGTGAGTTGATGAAAAGTAGAAAATAGTTTGTAATGAGATATAAGAACCAATTCAAAACTGAATCAATTAGATTAAAAACATGGGATTATACAAATCCCTGGTGGTATTTTGTAACTATCAATACAAAGAATCACCAAGAGTTCTTTGGCAGTATTAAAAACGGGATAATGATTTTGAACGAAGTTGGAAACATTGCATATAAATATTGGTTAGAAATTCCTGTTCATTTTCCTTTTGTGGAATTAGATTCTTTTATAATAATGCCAAACCATTCTCATGGTGTACTAATATTAAATGATTATCGTAAAGACGTTGCATGCAACGTCTCTACGCAAGTAATAAACGAGAAATTTTCTAAGCTCTCGCCAAAGAAGTACTCTCTTTCTACAGTCGTTTGTCCTTACAAATCAGCAATCACAAAATGGTGTAATGTAAACAATTACAAATCTTTTGCCTGGCAGCCAAGATTCTTTGAGAGAATTATCAGAAATGAAAAAGAGCTTTACAACATTAGAAAGTATATAGAACAAAATCCTCTGAGGTGGGAACTCGAAAAAAATAATCCGGATAATATTGATTATAGTTTGTTATAATCTTTACTTCATTGAATTAACAGTTGCAGCAATTCCATCTTGGTAACTTGTTGGTTTAAAGTTAAATGCCTTCTCAAACTTGGTGCTGTCAAATAAATAATCATATTCATTTTGGTATAACATCTCACCGCTCTCTTTAACTACGGGAACAAAAATTCCGACCATTTTTATCATCCATTTTTTTAATACAGTATATCTTGGTTCCATACCAAATGCTTTTGCTGCTACTTCAATAAACTCTTTTCCTGTTAGTACGTTTTTATCTGTTGGTAAATGCCAAACCTGATTATAAGCCGATTCTGTGTTCCCTAAAATTGCTGTTGCCTTTCCCGCATCAGGAGTAAAAATAAAAGAATGTTTTTTATCTACATCAAGAAACCACTGTGCTTTTTTCCCTTTTTTAAAATTTTCAAAAACCATAGGGTTAACAAATGCGAAAGGTGTATTTGGTCCGTAAAAATCAGGAGCTTTAGCAATGATTGCTTTTAAATTTCCTTGTTCTATTTCATTAAGAATCATTCTATTCAATTCTGCCCGTACTTTACCTTTTTCACTAATGGGATTTAGTGGTGTGTTTTCTGTCATCCAGCCATCAACTTTTCCATAAGAATAAACATTATCAAAAAAGACCAGCTTGCTTTTATTTTTCCTGCAGGATTCGATAACATTTTTCATTAGCAGGGGCCATTGAGTTTGCCAAACACTTGTTTTGTACTCAAGTCCCACAGTTAAATAAACAATCTCTGATCCCTCAACTGCTTTTGATGTTTCCTCCGCATTAAAAAGATTTGCACTTACAAGTTCATCCATTTCATTTATTTTTTTCGGATTACGGCTTACTAATCGTAAGTGTTCTGTGAATTGAGTTAAAGATTTTGCAAGAACATTTCCAATCGTCCCTGTTGAGCCTAATATAGTTTGCATAAGATTTTTCCAAAATTTGTAATTAGTTTTTTAGGATAAGTAAGACAAATATAAAATAATCTTGTTAAATTAAATTTTAGTAAACGATTATTTGTAAAAAGATATTATTTTTGAACTATATGATTACAATTATTGAATATGGCGATGAATGCTCTCAAAAAGTTGCTTCAGCACTTCAACAAATCACTAATGATTTTTTAATTTCCAGAAATGAATCAGATATTTATCAATCTGACAAATTAATATTTCCTGGAAGCGGCAGTGCTTCAGTTGCTATGAAGAAAATCCACTTGCTTAATCTATATTCCGCTTTACGAATATTTAAAAAACCTATCCTTGGTATTGGATTAGGAATGCAGCTAATGACAGATTATTCAACCGAGGGCAATTTCCCTTGTCTTGGATTTTTTCCGGGAACAGCGATAAGATTTGCTGATACGATTGAACAATCAACATATAAAGGATTTCACCCGATAAATTTTGTTAAGCCAAGCAAGCTTTTTACTGGAATTGAAGATAAGACAGAATTCTTTTTTAACAACTCATATTATTTACCCAAAAACGATTTAACAACTTCCGTTCGTTATAAACCCATTGAATATTGTTCTTCCATAGAAAAAGAAAATGCATACGGTGTACAGTTCCATCCAGAAATGTCGGGTGAAGCCGGATTAAAGCTACTTAAGAATTTTGTGGAGATGTAGTTAGATGAGCAGCGATATAAATACCAACTCAATCTTTGAAACTGAAATAATTGTTCGTCCTGATGATATTGATATGAACAATCATGTTCACAACTCAAAATATCTTGATTATATTCAAACCGCAAGATTCATTCAGATGCGTGATAATTACAAAGTTCCGATGGAAGAGTATATTGCAAAAGGATTAAACTGGTTTGCAAGTGAAGTTCATCTTAAATATAAACGCGAACTTAAATTTGGTGATGTTGCCTTAGTAAAAACTCAGGTGAGGGAGTGGAGTGGTGCTCAGGTTACAATTAATGTCTGGGTTTATAATAAAGCAACAAATAAAATTGCTGTTGAGGGAAAAATGCTTTACACCCTTGTTTCACTTGCCTCCGGAAGGCCAACTAGAATTCCCGAAGATATTATTGAGCGCCATAAGATATAACTGCTAATAGATGCCTAGCTGTTCTCTAAAGCTTTCGTAAATCCTGTCATTCTTAGGCAGTGCGCCTTCAAACTGGCAGATATCAGAGGCAAAGTCATTTGCTAACTTGTTGATATAAGGAATTTCTAATCCTGACAAATAACCCAAACATAAAATAGCGGCAAACGCATCTCCGGCACCTGTTGTATCAACAACTTTAGCTTCTACATTTGAGTGATCATATCTTTTACCATTATCAAAAATTGAAGAGCCATTTGCACCGCGTGTTACAGCAATCATATTCAATTCAAATTTTTCCATCAGTTCAAAAGCAACTCGCTCGGTTGAATATTCTGATTGAACAAATAAATCGTTCAGAACATGCATTTCATCATAATTTACTTTTATAAAATCAGCTGCCGTAAGTGTGGCAGCAAGAATATCTTCATTATAAAAATTCTGCCGCAGATTAATATCAGCAAAATATTTTAAACCTCGATTAAAAAACGATTGAATTGTTTCCCGGGATATTTTTGATCTTTGTGCAAGCGTACCAAAGTAAAGACAATCGGTATCTTTATTAATCAGGTTTTCATTTTCTTCATTGGCTTCGATAAAATCATAAGCGCACTCAGGTTCAATTTTAAAATCTGGCATTCCATCATTATCCAAAGAAACTAAAGCCGTACCTGTTGGGTGTATATGATCTTGTTGAATGAATTCTATTGATATACCGGCGTGGTTTAGCTCGTTTATAACTTTATTACCCAACACATCTTTACCAACACGACTTATTATATTTCCATTATCGGTTAGTTTTTTTATGTGGTAGATAAAATTAAGTGGTGCGCCGCCAAGTCGTTTGTGATTCGGATAGATATCAAAAAGAATTTCTCCGATTGAAGTTATATTCATAAAACGGGAATTATTATTTCCTATATTTTGTTAAAAGACTACAACAATATGAAAAGGTTATGAAAATTTATCAACTCAAATCATCACAAAAATTGCCGATTTCTTTAGAAACCGCCTGGAAATTTTTTTCTGACCCTGCAAATTTATCAAAAATTACCCCAGAATGGCTAAACTTTGAAGTGAAATCCATGCTGCCTGAAAAAATGTATGCCGGGATGATTATAACTTATTTTGTCCGTCCATTATTAAACATGCCACAAACGTGGGTAACAGAAATTACTCATGTTAACGAGCCAAATTATTTTGTGGATGAGCAGAGATTTGGTCCATACAAAATGTGGCACCATGAACATATCTTTACAGAAACCAGCGATGGTAAAGTAATGATGGAAGATATAGTAAGCTATGTTGTTCCGTTTGGATTTTTAGGAAGGTTGATGAACAAGCTTATAATATCAAAAAAGATAAATGATATTTTTAATTATAGAAGACAGGTTTTAATAAAAATGTTTGGATAGATTTGCTTAAAGTCTTTGCTTATTGCCGGGGTTTTCTTTCCCTATAACTTTATCAATTTGCTTCTTGAGTATGCCTGTTCTTCTTTTTACTTTGATAATGAAATTTTTATCAATTATAAAACAGAATGCTTAAGACAGATTACAATAAAATTGCCTCAACTTACAATAAAAGGTATAGTGAGAATTATCTTGTTAATATTGAAGCTGAAATAAAGCAGTTCATCTTATCAAACAGTTATAAAAATATTTTAGAAGCAGGATGTGGAACGGGGAGGTGGATAAAATCTTTTGATGATGCGGGAATTAATGTTTTTGGCCTGGATTATTCTTTTGCGATGTTAAGAATTTCCCTGTCTAATAAATCAAATTTAAATCTTGTAAATGCTAATGCTGTTCAAATTCCTTTTAAAGATAATTTTTTTGATTTTATATTTTGTGTAAATGCAATTCATCATTTTCCCGATAAAGAAAAATTTATTAGCGAATGTAACCGTACATTAACAAGCGGTGCGGCAATTGCCGTGTTTGGTGTTGATCCGCATATTGATAAAGACTGGTATGTGTATGATTATTTTGATTCCGTTTATGAAAATGATCTGAAAAGATTTCCTTCGCTGGAATTATTGCAAAAATTATTAGAAGATCAAAAGTTTGTAGATATTAAAATTAAAGTAGCTGAAGAAGTTTATAATGAAAGAATTGGTAAAGATGTTTTTAACGATCCGTTTTTAGAAAAACATCATAGCTCACAACTTGCAAATCTTTCTGACGAAGAATATGAACACGGAATTTTGAAAATAAAAAACAAAATCAAACAAAATCCTAAAACAGTTTTTAAAACATCAGTTATATTTTATCTTGTAAGTGCAAAAAAGAAATAAGGAAATAAAAAATGCCAATAGTTATAAAATCACCAACGATAATTGAATCTGCAGGAAATAAACCCAAAATTATAGAGGAATATTTCGGAAGAGTAAACTCAAAGACATCCGAAGTTAGTATCGCAAAGATGACGAGTCCGCAGGGCTGGGTTGAACCCGGGCAGCGACCGCAGTTTGATGAATATACGGTCGTGTTAAAAGGAACATTGCAAGTTAAAACAGAAACGGAAATTATTGATATTAAAGCCGGATCAGCCATCTTAACAAAGAAAGGCGAGTGGATACAATACAGCACACCTTATGGGGGAACTGTTGAATATATTGCTGTTTGCTTGCCGGCATTTTCTCCTGATACAGTGAATAGGGATTAGTAATTAAATTTGCTTATTGGAATAATTTGTGAAAGAACAATACTAAATAATACGATGCAAAGGATGGTTGGGTATGAAACCAAAAGTTATAAAAGTTTTAATGTTTCTCTTTATAATCATTTCAAACAATTCCTTTCCACAAATCGAAGAAGATTGGTTTGGCTACAAAGTCAGCATTCCATTTATAAAGATATTGGGAGTAAAACCAATTCTTGAACCAAGTCGGTACATAACCTATGTTTATCCACAGCAAACGAGTTACAATATTGTGGGATATATTTACACCTTAGAGTTAACAATTTCGATAAGTGGAAACAAAGAAGATTTTAAAGAGCAGATACCTATTGTTTTTAAAACTCCAACCAGGGAAGAGAATATTTTTATTTTTAATCCCGACAGAAATTTTCTTCCATCAAATAGACTTTATAATTTTATCTGCGAACTAAAGACAAAGAAAAAGGGTTATACAGAAATTGGATTGATGAGAAAATTTAGTGATTCTCCCGATCCAAGGATTATATTTGAAAATGGGGTGAGATTAGAATAGATTGGTTTTCGCTTCTCATAATTAAGAACAGGTTTTAAATCTCTTCTTTGATATGAAAAGTAATTCGCTGCTATTCCTTCGTTTTGTTGTTATTTACTCAAAAAACGAAGCAAATTTGGATGGAATATTATTTGAGTATATCGGGTGCAAATAAAATAAAAAGAAGGCATTCTGATGTTTGAATTCAAGTTCACCGATGAGCAGAACATGCTCAGAGAAACCGTCCGCGATTTTACCAACAACGAGATAAAACCAATTGCCGCAAAGATTGACGAAGAAGCTAAAATTCCAAGAGAATTAATCCAGAAAATGGCAGAGCTTGGTTTTTTGGGAATATCTTTTCCTGAAGAATATGGCGGAGGTGGATTTGGCGAGGTTGGTTATTGTATAATGCAGGAAGAAATTTCCCGCGGTTGTATGAGCACAGCAACCTTCATTGGTGCACATCAATCAATTGGAACAAATGCAATTTTTAATGGCGCCAGTGAAGAACAAAAGAAAAAATTTATTCCCCCGCTTGCAGCAGGTGAAAAGATTGCTGCTTTTGGTTTAACAGAAGCTCAAGCCGGCTCGGATTCTTTCCACTTAAAAACCAAAGCAGATTTAGTTGGTAATGAATGGGTTATTAATGGCGAAAAGCTTTGGATAACAAATGGCGGTATTGCAGATGTGGTTTCTTTATTTGCGAGAACTGAAAAGGGAATTAGTTTGTTTTATGTAGAAACCAAAACACCAGGATTTAAAGCTGGTCCACCGGAAAAGAAAATGGGAATAAAGGGAAGCGTAACAAATCCACTAAGTTTTGAAAATGTTCATATCCCAAAAGAAAACTTAATTGGTACAGACGGAAGAGGATTTATATACGCAATGAAAACTCTTGACGCAGGACGTTTGGGACTTGGTGCCGCTTGCCTTGGTGTTTCAAAAGAATTGTTGGAGCTTTCCACAAAATATGCAAAAGAACGTATTCAGTTTGATCAGCCAATTGCACATTTTCAAGCCGTACAATTTATGCTTGCTGAGATGGCCGTTATGATTTACAATATGGAGTCTATTGTTTACCGCACAGCGGTTGATTATGATCTCAAAAAAGAAATTTCCAGACAGTCGGCAATGGTAAAATTATATTGCTCAGAGTCGCTGGATAAGATTGTTGATTATGCCGTTCAGATTCATGGCGGAATGGGATATTCTAAAGAATTACCTATTGAAAGAATTTATCGTGATTCCCGAATCAACAGAATTTTTGAGGGAACCAATGAAATCCAAAAAGGAATTATTGCACACGAAGTAATTAAAAAACGCGGAAAAGTTTAATCAATCAACAAAACACTGCATAACTAGCAGGCAGATTGGAGAAAGAAAAAATGCCAACTAAAAAAACAACGAAAAAATCCAGCGCGGTAAAAGCAAAATCTAAACCTGCAAAGCTTTTTTATTATCGAATATTTTTTGATGATAATGAAAAGAAAAATTATATGAAAAGCACACTTACACACAAACAGGTAGATAAATATCTTAAGGCTTATGAAAAAACTCATCAAAGATTTTTAAATGCAGAGTTTGTTGATTATTTGAAAAAGTATGATAAAAAAACTGAGATGATTGAAATAAGCGACATCTCATACTAGTAATGCTGTCCTCGGTCGCTTAAGATTCCCGGCGGATTGTTTGTTGCCTCCTTCAATTTTGCCGGGAATTGTTTTATCTCCACTTCACACTCTTTCCATTTATCCCTAATTTTAAACAACAAATATTAAATTATTATTGCATCAACTTACTAAAAGGTGAGACTATGAAATCTTATTTATCACTTCTCCTAATATTAATTTTTATTTCAGCTTCATATATCAAACCGCAGGAAAAAAACAAAGGCGTTTTTGTTGAACCAAAACCAGGATATTATCTTGAAATAAAAAAGATGATTGATGAGTTTAATAATCCGCCTAAAGAAAAAAGAGAAGTATTTAAACTTGATTTTTCCGGAATGGATATACCAAAATCAAAAGAAGAGTTTAAATATTTCTGGCATTCCGAGCCCGTAAACCAAGGGCAAACCGGCACTTGCTGGTCTTTTTCTACAACATCATTTTTTGAATCTGAGGTTTATCGTTTAACCGGGAAAAAGGTTGAACTTTCACCAATGTTTACCGCTTACTGGGAGTATGTTGAGAAAGTAAAGGAGTACGTCCGCACACGAGGCAAATCTATTGTTGATGAGGGTTCTGAAGCAAATGCCGTTACCAGAATTTATAAACAGTATGGTGCTGTTCCGCGCGAATCATACACGGGATTACTACCGGAACAAAAAGTTTACGATCACAGCAAACTTATTGCAGAGATTCGTACATATTTGAAAAATGTTAAAGAAACAAATGCCTGGGATGAAAATGAGGTTGTTAGTGTTGTTAAATCAATTCTAAATTATTATATGACTGTTCCGCCTACAGAAGTTTTGGTTGATGGAAAGAAGTACACACCAAAAGAATATCTGACAAATTATTTAAAGTTAAATCCCGATGATTATGTTGATGTTTTATCATACATGCAGCAGCCATATTGGCAGCAAGTTGAGTATGAAGTTTCCGATAATTGGTGGCACAATAAAGATTATTACAACGTTCCTCTTGATGATTTTATGAACATAATTAAAAGCGCGATTAAGAATGGATATACACTTGCAATCGGTGGAGATGTTAGTGAAGCCGGTTATGATAGCTGGGAAAAGTGTGCAGTAGTTCCAACGTTTGATATTCCTTCGA
Source organism: Ignavibacteriaceae bacterium (assembly GCA_036796535.1). Classification (GTDB taxonomy): domain Bacteria; phylum Bacteroidota; class Ignavibacteria; order Ignavibacteriales; family Ignavibacteriaceae; genus IGN3. Next base: position 7,753 of record DAIRCT010000063.1, on the reverse strand, counting down.
ACTATATAGATGAAAATGCGAGACAATTTCGATTTAGTAATGAAACAACAACAGATGATCACGGAATTCATTTAGTTGGATATGAAGAGAAAAATGGAGTAACATGGTTTTTGATTAAAGATTCTGGCTCAGGTGCCTATAATACAGGTGACAAAGGATATTATTTTTATCATGAAGATTATGTAAAACTTAAGATAATGGATTTTATGGTTCACAAAGATATGTTTAAGGATTACTTGGGTAAGTTTAACAAATAAAAAAAAGAATAGAACGCAGATAACTCAGATTAAGCGGATCAGCGCAGATCAGCCCAATCTGTGGAATCTGCGTTCTATTGTGTTTAATCTTTCTTTAAAAAATCAAAAAATTATTGCGGCTCACTTATGTATGATTTTATCTTCAAGCCCTTCAACGAAATGACCGAAGACGACTATAAAAAAGTCGGATTCAAATCTGGATTAGAAATTCATCAACAACTGCTTACCGATAAAAAACTTTTCTGCCGCTGCCCCGCAGGAAAATACAGCAGAGAATATGACGCAGAAATTCTTCGCCACATGCGTCCCACTCTTTCTGAAATGGGAGTTTACGACGGCACTGCTTTGATGGAATTCAAAACAAAGAAAAACATTATCTATCACATCAAACGCGAAACTGTTTGCACGTACGAGATGGATGACACTCCTCCATTCTTAATTAACGAAGAAGCACTTGATATCGCAATCGGAATTGGAATGTTATACAACTGCAACATCGTTGATGAAATACACATTGCACGTAAACAATATTTAGATGGAAGCATTCCAACAGGATTTCAACGCACCGCAATTTATGCTCTTGATGGATGGATTCCGTATAAAGATAGAAAAGTAAAAATAGTTCAGATGTCTATTGAAGAAGATTCCTGCAGAGAAGTTTCTGATATTGGTCACGAAAGAGTTTACTTAACAGACAGACTTGGAATGCCGCTTATCGAAACGGTAACAGAACCCGCAATGCGCACTCCGCAAGAAGTTGCAGAAGTTGCATGGCAATGCAGTAAACTGGTAAGAAGCACACATAAAGTTAGGCGTGGAATGGGTGCCGCACGTGAAGATGTTAACGTAAGCGTGGAAGGCGGAACCCGAGTTGAGATAAAAGGCGTTCCCAAAATTACAATGATTCCAATTCTTACTTACAATGAAGCAATGAGGCAGTGGAATCTTTTACGTTTGAGAGAAGAGTTAAAGAAACGAGGAATCTCTCCCGAAACATTTAAAGCAGAATCTTATGACATAACAAAACTATTAAAGAAAGTTCATTATGCACCGCTTAAAAATGCTGCGGATTCAGGAATGAAATTAAGTGCTGTTGTGCTAAAAGGATTTAAAGATTTGCTTCACTGGCAAACTCAGACAGATACTTACTTCTCAAAAGAAATTTCTGATCGTGTTAGAGTTATTGCGTGTTTAACCAATATTCCAAATCTAATTCACTCGGACAGCAAGAGCGATACTATCACTTCATCAGATTGGTTGAAGGTAAAAAAATTTACCAACGCCTCTGATAACGACACAATGGTCATTGTTTGGGGAAGTGAAGATGATGTTAAAACTGCAGTGAATGAAATTATCATTCGCGCTAAAGAGGCAACAATTGGAATTCCATCCGAAACACGACAAGCAATGAGTGACGGCACGAACGGATTTGAGCGCATTCTTCCCGGTGCCGATAGAATGTATCCCGATACTGATCTTCCGCCAAAGAAAATCAGTAAAGAAAGATTGGATAAAATAAAATCGTGGCTGCCTGAACAATTCTGGAAAAGAATTGAATGGTATAACAAACTAGGAATTCCCAAAGACACAATTGAAGAACTTTCAATTTCAAAGTATGCAGAACTTTTTAAGAAAGCAGTTAATGATTGGAAAATAAATCCAACCAATGTTGCTGTGTTTTTAATTCAATATCCCAAAAGATTGAAGAAGTACGGTTGCATGATTGAATGGTTGCATGAAGGAATGTTTGAAGAAATTTTGAAATCTTTTGCTGATGGGAAAATTCCACAAGATGCTTTGCTTACAACTTTACAAACAGTTGCAGAGCTTGGAGTGTTTACTGAAGACGTAATATTAAAACCCGCCAGCGAAAAAGAAGTTGATGAGGTTATTAAATTAGCACGAACAGAATATGATAAAATGAAGATCATAAATCCGGAAAAGAGAAATGAAATATTGTTAGGGTTGATAATGAAAAAACTTCGCGGCAGAACCCCGGCAAAAGTTATTGCCGATAAAATTGGTTTTGTGAAAGGAGTTAAATAATGTCAATAATAAATTCCGAAGATTACAAAGGTTATCGTGGGATTGCATTAAACACTCTGCAAAAATTTAATTCGCCGGTTTGGAGTGATGTTGAAATCATCACAGATGAAGGAACTTTTAAAGGATTAATTCTTCCACGCTCAGAAACCGCAGATGAATTTCACATTGTTATTAAAATGCCAATTGGTTATAACATCGGAATAGCTGCAGAAAAAATTAAAGACGTAAAAATTTTTGGAAGGAAGGAAGCGCATTATAAAATTCCCGAAAAAGATTTTCCTTATGATCCTAAAAAACCAAAAGTAAAATTACTTGGCACAGGTGGAACAATTGCCTCGCGTTTAGATTATCGAACCGGCGCTGTTATTCCGGCATTTTCCCCGGGCGAACTTTACGGATCGGTTCCTGAACTTGCAGACATCTGCAATCTTGAAACTGAAAAACTATATGGTGTGTTTAGCGAGAATATGGGTCCCGAACAATGGATTGGTCTTGCAGAAGCAATTGGAAGAGAAATTGAAAAAGGAGTACAGGGAATTGTAATCGGGCACGGAACAGATACAATGCATCACACAGCGGCAATACTTTCTTTTATGGTTCAGGATTCTCCTGTTCCGATTGTAATGGTTGGTTCGCAACGTTCAAGCGATAGACCATCATCCGATGCGGCACTTAATCTTATTCATTCTGTAACAACAGCGGCGATAAGCGATATTGCAGAAGTAATGGTTTGTATGTTTGGTCCAACAAGCGATATGTATGGACTACTTCATCGCGGAACACGTGTAAGAAAAATGCACTCAAGTTACCGCTCAACTTTTAGAACTATTGGTGATATTCCAATCGCAACAGTAAGCAGAGATAAAGTAACACCGATTCGCGATGATTATAAACGAAGAAGATTTGATAACGATGTAAAAATAAATGCAGTATTTGATGACAGAGTTGCAATCGTTTATTATTATCCAAATATGAAACCTGATATGATTGATTCGTTGATTGATAATGGTTACAAGGGAATTGTAATTGCCGGCACAGGACTCGGACATGTAAACAAACCTCTCTATCCTGCATTAAAACGCGCGAAAGAAAAAGGTGTTGCCGTTTATATGACAGTACAAACACTTTGGGGTTATGTGCAAATGTATGTTTACGATACGGGAAGAGATATGATGGAGCTTGGTGTTATTCCTGCTGCAAACATGTTACCCGAAGTTGCGTACATGAAACTTGGCTGGGCATTTGGACAAACTGATAATTTAGAAAAAGTAAAAGAAATTATGTTAACTCCAATTAACGGAGAAATAACAGAACGCGAACCGAGTAATGGTTATTTAATTTATCAGGGCGGTTTGCCGGAGGTGGAAGAGTTTATAAAGCAGTATAGGAAGTAACGCCAACCTTCGAGGTTACTGCCCTAAAACCTCGAAGGTTGCTCATAGTTTGAACAAACATAAACACGTAACCTTCGACGTTCTAATTTGCAACGTCGAAGGTTAAAAAACTATCGAAATGGATAAACCAAGAAATTTTTTCAAAGATACCTTTCATCATCTCTACAATCGTGGCGCTTTTCAACAACAGATTTTCTTTGAGAAAAATGATTATGAGTATTTTCTTAGAAAATTGATCGAATACAAAGAAAGGTATTCTATCAAAATCCTTTCTTATTGTTTAATGCCAAATCATTTTCATCTTTTTGTAAAGCAGACTTTAGATGATCAAACGATTTCAAAGTTTATTTCTGGTTTAACTAATTCTTATACCAAGGGGATCAACACCAAGTACAAAAGAACTGGTGTTTTGTTTGCTGGAAAAACAAAGAGTAAGCAGATAGAAGATGACTCTTATTTCAAGTGGGTTTTTAAATATATTTTAGAAAACCCCGTTAAGGCCAAAATTGTTAAAAGATATGGTGAGTATGAATTTTCCAGTGCAAAAGAACTTGTGGGATTTAAAGAAGAAACCGTTACTGATGTTAAGACATTGTTGAGTTATTTTGATTCCACTGATTCATTTAAAGATTTTATGTCGGATGAAAAACAAAAATCCGATTATGAAATTTAATTTTAAGAAACCAACCTTCGAGGTTACTGCCCTAAAACATCGAAGGTTGCTCTTAGTTTGAACAAACATAAACACGTAACCTTCGACGTTCTAATTTGCAACGTCGAAGGTTAATTATTAGCTTCTAGTTAGATGCCGGTACTTAATTCTATGCGGCTGATCTGCTGCGATACCTAATCTTTCTTTTCGTTTTTCTTCGTACTCGGAATAATTGCCATCAAACCAAACAACTTTGCTTTCATCTTCGAATGCTAAAATATGTGTTGCTATTCTGTCCAAAAACCATCTATCGTGACTTATTACCAACACACATCCCGCAAATTTTTCAATGCCTTCTTCAAGTGCACGCAAAGTATTTACATCAAGATCGTTTGTTGGCTCATCAAGAAGAATAACATTTGCACCTTGCTTTAACATCATCGCAAGATGAACACGGTTTCTTTCTCCGCCCGAAAGCATACTAACTTTTTTCTGCTGATCTGCACCGGAAAAATTAAACTGCGCAACATACGCACGTGAGTTTACCTGCCTGTTGCCAAGCATAATTGTATCTTCTCCGTTGGAGATTAATTCCCAGATACTTTTTTCTGGATTCAATGCATCTCTTGATTGATCTACATAAGACATCTTAACTGTTGAACCGATTTTAATATTTCCGCTATCAGGTTTTTCCTGTCCTGTTATCATTCTGAACAAAGTTGTTTTACCTGCACCGTTAGCTCCGATAATTCCAACTACAGCTCCGGGTGGAATTGAAAAAGTTAAATCATCTATTAAAATATTATCGCCGTACGCTTTACTAAGTTTTTCTATTTCGATTACGATATCGCCAAGACGTTCTGCAACTGGAATATAAAGCTCAAGATCTTTTTGTCCTTTTTCTTTTTCTTCTTTAAGAAGATTTTCATAAGAAGTGATTCTTGATTGCGATTTTGCGTGACGCGCTTTCGGACTCATTCTTATCCATTCAAGTTCGCGCTGTAAAGTTTTTTGTCTGTCGCTTTCACGTTTTTCTTCAACACGCAATCTTTCCTGTTTCTGCTCAAGCCACGAAGAGTAATTTCCTTTCCATGGAATTCCTTCACCGCGATCAAGCTCAAGTATCCAACCAGCAACGTTATCAAGAAAATATCTATCGTGAGTTACTGCGATAACTGTTCCTTCATACTTTTGCAGATGATGTTCTAACCACGCAACAGTTTCAGCATCAAGATGGTTTGTTGGTTCATCAAGTAAAAGTATATCAGGTTTTTGAAGAAGCAATCTGCAAAGCGCAACTCTTCTTCTTTCTCCGCCGGAAAGAACTTTACACAAAGTATCTGATGGCGGACATCGCAAAGCATCCATTGCCATTTCAAGTCGTGCATCAAGATCCCAGCCGCCCATTGCTTCAAGTTTTTCCTGAACCTCACCTTGTCGTTCAAGAAGCTTTGTCATTTCATCATCATCCATCGGCTCTGCAAACTTTGCATTTATCTCATCATATTCTCTCAGCAGATCAACAATTGATTGAACACCTTCCTGCACAATTTCTCTTACAGTTTTTGTATCATCAAGCTGCGGCTCCTGCTCAAGATAGCCGATAGTAAAACCTGGAGAAAGAACAGTTTCTCCGTTTATGTTCTTATCAACTCCTGCAAGAATTTTTAGCAGCGATGATTTACCCGATCCATTTAAACCGATAACACCAATCTTTGCACCGTAGAAATACGATAGGTAAATATCTTTTAAGATAGGTTTGTTATTATAGAATTTGCTAACTCCAATCATGGAGTAAATTATTTTGTTTGGTTCGTTACTCATTTTGCTCCTCAATGTGGAGTCCACCTTAAAGGTGGCCTCCACTTCCTTTCTTAATAATTTCTGTTTCAGATGTGTGATACCTCTTTAGGTGTGCTACACTTTTCTTTCTTTTGTTTATGTGTTGTGTAAAAATAAGGAAAAAGCGAAGGATATTGGAGAATAAATTGGTATCAGTTTTCATTTAACTTTATGAGAAAGATATATAATTTTTAAAGAGAAAATTTATACCATTGCTTATCGTTGTCATAAGTGAAAATTTTCATCAGGTTTTTTATAGTTTAAATATGTTAAAGTAACCCAAGGGAGTTTTGTTATGAAACACAAAAATTTAATTGTTCTCGTGGCAATAAGTTTCATTTTACTTTCTTGTAATGAAAAGGGACCTACAGAAGTTCCCCCTGATCAAGGCATAAGAGAAATTCATATTTATAATATACAAGATAATAAAGATATCACTTTAACAAGTGAAGTTGGTCGAGTAAATTCATTTGATTTCATTGATAACACTTCCGTTTATTTTACAAATATATATTCATATGGCATTCCAGCTTATGGTTATGTATTTGCAGAAACCGTAAATAAATTTTCTCTTGATTCTCAATCAAGTTCAGTTTTGTATAACGCACCCACATATATTAATTGCTTAAATAATGCGAGCACGAATTCTTTTGTTTTAGAAACTGACGGAGATATATACAATTTAGGCATTGATGGAGCAGTGGTGACTAATTTGACAAATTCAACAATTCATGAAACTGCCGGGGTTTTGGATAATATATCAAATGATTTATTTGTTGGCACAAAAGATTCAGAAAATAATCAAATTTATAAACGTAATCTTTTAACAAATCGAAAGACAGTATTAATAGATAATAATTTAAATTATTTATTTCCTTTATTCTTAAATCAAGATAAATCAAAACTAATTTATTTTGAACAAAATATGGTTCCAGCTCCTAATCGTGGATATATAAAAGTGATAGATATACAGAATCCAAACAATAAGGTTACTTTGGCAGAATGTTCCATAACTGCATTATTAAATTCAGAAATGTCAGATGATGATAAACTGGTATATTGCTCAGATGGGAGAATTTATTTAATCAACTTATTAAACTCTAATCTTGAGTTAATAGCTTATGGCAACAGTGTGGATATTTCCAAGGATGGTTCCCAAATAGTTTATTCAAATGATGAAAGAATGATTTACTTACACTCATTATTATCAAATGAAAGATATCTATTAACATCAGGTAATTTAGCTCATGCATACTCTCCCAAATTTTCGCCAGACGGACAAAAGATTATTTATATAACTTCAGATTTTAACATATACGAATAATATAAGATAAAATATTAAATCGGACTCTAAATGATAATCCAAGGTAATACACGTTAATGAAAAAATAATTTTATTTACTTCTGTTCTTATTTCTGTTTTCTTTTGTTTTTATGATGTGTAAAAATAAGGAAAGTGTTCTTAAAGTCTTCAGTCCTCAGCGTGTAGTGTTTAATCCAGAGGAACGTATAGTAAATTAAAATGTGTTCTGAACTTAAGTTATTTATGTTTTCTTTAATAT
>DAIRCT010000062.1:0-18300 GCA_036796535.1 Ignavibacteriaceae bacterium | reverse complement strand
GCAAATGCTGGAATAGCAAAAATATCTGATGTGATGATTGACGTAATTATGAAAGTTAAAACTGCAAGAGTAAATATTTTTTTCATTTTGATTCCTCTATTTTTTATCTTGTCATTCCGCACTTGATGCGGAATCTATTTTAAGTATTGAGATGCCGGATCGGAGTCCGGCATGACTAAATTCTATGGCAAAACAGTTACATAAGTTGTGTGTTCATTAACTTTGATTATCTCTGCCTCATCCGGCGGAACGCCAAGAAAGTCTGCAACCGGCTTAACTAACTTTTGATAATTAAGAACAGCTGTCACTTTTAATTCACCTGGAGCAATATTATTGGGTAAATTAAAAGTAAAGTATTCCATTTTTGTTTCGCGCGGACCGATTCTGTAATCAACTCCCTGTGATTTTGTATTCCATTGTTGTATCGTCATTCTGCCCTGCGGATCAAAATACGGTTTTCTAAAAATTCTATCACCAATAGGAATTCCATCACGCTGCACGCCTTTAAAGTTAGGATCGTTAAGAGCAATTCCCATATCCTGATATGCTAATACATCCGTACCAATAGTATATTCTTCACCTTCAAAACCTTTCTTGTCTACAGGTAAATGATATTTATTTCCTTTTGCATCAACAGCTTCAACATCCATCCAGACAATTCGGTCTTCAACAGAGCCGGTTGGAAATTTATGACCGGTTTTTTGATTGAATAATGCAACAGTAAATTTAACAGTGCCTCCGGGTTCAACTTCTCTTGTATCAGGATGAATTCTTAATTCAATTGTACCTTTAATTTTTCCTGGATCGTGCGCACCATGGAATAAGTGCTGCCATGCATCCGGATATTTATTTCCCATCGCAGCAGTGTAACCTTCGGCTTGCGTCATATGACAATTCTGGCATTGAACTCCTTCTTTTGAGTAAGGTCCCTCCTTCCATTCAAGCTGTGTAGATTTAACCCAAACACCAAACGGAGACATTTCATTGTGGCAGGTTCCACAAAATTCTGCGCTCTTTAAAAAATCAGATTTAACAATTGCATGCTCGGGGGATTTACCAGTTCCGCGGGGTCCATATTTAGTTTTACCATCTCCCGGGTTAGATATAAAATTAAAGTTATAAGGAACATCGCCCGCAAATCCTGAAACTGTATGGCACACATCGCAAGAAACAGATTCATTAGCACGCGATTTCATTTCTGGTTTTGGCGGTGGAACATCACCAACTAAAAAAGAGATTGGTGCGTGGCAGCCGTTGCAACCGGCTTTTACTTCTGCAACCAGCGGATCTTTTTCGGCTTGTGGAACGGCAAGCTTAAAATATTCAATCTCATCCCATTGATGAGAGTAGGCCTGAGACATCATCGCTTGCTGCCATTGCTGATAAAAATCTGTATGACACGAAGAGCCACAAAACTGTGGTGTTTTATATTCATCGTACTTTCTGCTACCAAGTGCATCTGCACCGGCTTTAGTTTGGGCATAAACACTTATGCACAGAAAGCTAACCAGAAATATTAGAAGTGAAACAGGTTTAAGATATTTCATAGAAAACCTCATTTATTAAATTGTAATGATAGAGTTTATTAAGGTTTAACCGGAAGGATATTTTAAATAATAAAATATAATTGATTTTATCTTGCGAAGAGTTAAAAAGGATTTTTTTTGTTTTTAAAAACTGTAGCAACATTTTCTCTCCCTTTACATGCTAAACATAAAAAAAATTTCTTAAATCGCAAAAAAAAATTACTGAACAGAAAGCAACAAATTTTATAATTACTTCCCGCTCAAATATTAAAAAAAGAAAAACTTAAAAGCATAAAATCATTTATCCATCACTTAGAAGTTGAACCATCAACATATTTGGTAATATTATTTTTAAAAGCTGATAAATGATTTAATGAAGCTGCCTTAAGGTTTGTATATACATTTCTGATATCCGGATTATCAACGAACGATAATTGATTCTCCAGATCTTTTATATCAAGCTCTTCAATTGCAACACCAACAAGTAAAGCATTATAAACCGATTCATTTCCCTGCAAAATCAGTTTATCGTAAAGAGTCTGAAATTCTTGATCTGGAAAAATTCCGATTTCATCTGTGGTCAGTGGATCCGGCAAATTATATTTATTTAATAATGATTTTACTGCATCCATATGTGATTGCTCACTTATTTTAATATTCAGAAATACTTGTTTGTTCCATTTATTTCCTAAAACTGTATAAACATCTCTGGCTATTTTTTCTTCCATTCTCATGTGTACTAAACCATCAAGCTCATCTTTAGACAGATCATATACAGCAAGATTGCTGGCATTCAAATTAGTTTTATCTGATTGCAATAAGCCGGACTGATTTTCCGATGTAACTATATTAGAATCTGGTTTACAACCTAACAACAGTGATACGGAAAAACTTATAACGATAAAATTTACAAATAAAGTTTTCATACTCTCCTCACAATATTATATTATTCTTATAAAAAACGGATGATGCTCATTTGAGCATCATCCTATGATTATCAATTTACTTATTACCTTGAACTATTATCTTCCGCCTCTTTTACCTTTTGGACCTGTCCCATCGCAAGTGCCGGTGCCGGTTCCAGTACCAGTGCCGCTTGGAGTTCCATAACCAGTTCCATCTTTAGGTCCGATTCCTGTACCGGTTCCATTTCCAGGACCATATTTATTTCCGCTAAATTTATTCTGGTTTGATTTACCCTTCATAAACTTCTGACCGGAGCCATCTTGTGGTTTTACATAATCAGCATCTTTCCCATTTGGAATACCATCGCCATCAGAATCAATAGCGTTGTCATTTATTCCATCACCGTTAAGATCAACGAAACCTTTTGTGCCATTATTTCCGTTTTTAACTTTTGCTCCGGTATAATCAGCATCTTTTCCATTTGGAATTCCGTCGCCGTCAGCATCCTTGGCGTTGTCATTTATTCCATCACCATTAACATCAACAAAGCCCTTGGTTAAAGTTTTTGTTTGTGTTTTTAATTCGCTCTTAACCTGCGCTTTGGTTTGGTTTTGAGTTTTAACCGGTTCCGTTTGTGCAAAACCGATTGCGGCAAAGAATACTACTGCAAGCGCTAATGTTGATATTGCGCTTAGAAGATTTTTTGTTTTCATTGTATTGTTACTTTTGTTTTGTTTGAGAAATATTTTTTTCGTAGTTGATTATCCAAAGGGTGTGCCGAAATTAATATTGCGTTTCCGGGTATTATAAATAATCGTTTAAATGATATTCGACTTTGTCGGCGAACTTAAACGACTTCATCGTCGAATAGATTTAAGCTTGTGATGTTTCTTACAAGATTATATTTTAAGTTTAAATATGAAATTTCAGATTAAACTTTCACCGAAAGCTATTTTATCTATCACCGCGATTATTGCAATCGTAATGCTTGCTTCATCATTTATTGAATTAAACCAGAGTAAGAAAGAAATTTTTAATTTGTTATATAATCACTCATCAACTCTGCTTCAATCAATAATAAAAAGCAGTGAGAATACTCTTAATTCAAGCTTTGAAATTGAAGACCTTATAACAGAAAGACTTTTAGACAACGCAAGGATGATAAGAAAACTTGACAGCATTAAAACATTAAATAAAATCGAACTGATTAGTCTTGCAAAAGAAAATAATCTTTACAGAATTAATATCTTTGATAAAAACGGCAACAGAGTTTTATCGAACCGCGTCCCGGAACCAGACCACATTCACGGCGAAGAAAGCATAAACAGATCCAATGAGCTTGCACCAATATTAAATGGTGAAACAAATGAATTTATTATCGGTTTAAAAAAAGCCGAATTTTCAGATGAGGAACGTTATGCAGTTGCAGTTGCACGAGCAAATAACCGTGGAGCAATAGTTGTTAATATTAATGCAAAAGATTTTCTCGAGTTCAGAAAAAAAATTGGTCTCGGTGTAATTCTTAACGGAATGTCCTCTCATCATGGAATAGAATACATAATTTTACAAGATTCACTTGGAATACTTGCGGCAAGTGAAAAGATAGATTCCGTTGATGCAATTATTGGATCTAAGTTTTTAACCAAAGCGTTGTCAAATGATTCTGTTTATAGCAGAATTATTAATGAAGGCGGGACAGAGATTTATGAGGTTGTTCAAAGATTTATGCTAAATGGTGATTTTGTTGGTTTGTACAGATTGGGAGTTTCACTTGAAGATATAAGACTTGTTGAAGCGAGAATGTTGAGAAGATTAATTATTATTTCTCTCATTCTTGCCGCAATATCCATTATTGTACTAAGTATTATTTTCACTAATCAAAATTTAAGATCAATCTCAAAAGAATATCAGAATTTTAAAACACTCACTTCTACAGTGCTGGAGAATATGAGTGAAGCCGTGATTGTTTTGAATCAGGATAACATTATCACTTTATTCAATAAATCTGCTGAAGAATTATTCGGTATTGATGCCGGGCTTGCTTTAGGAAAAGATATAACTTCTTTTCAAGATGGTGTATTGAGTTTTGTTCCGGATAAAGTAAAGGAATTTGATTATCTGAATCCGGATTTTGAAAAGCAAATCAAAATTAATAACGAAGAAAAATATTTATCATTTGGTATTTCACAACTTACTGATCCCGACACAAAAAAAATCAGCTATACAATTGTTATAAAAGATCTAACCGAAACAAAAAGACTTGAAGAGGATGCTAAAAGAAATGAAAAGTTATCTGCTATGGGTGAACTTGCTTCGGGAGTTGCGCATGAAATCAGAAATCCTATTAATGCAATCGGAATGATTGCCCAAAGATTAAACAAGGAGTTTACTCCGACCTCAAATCCAAATGAGTATGGGGATATAACAAGACTATTAAGAAATGAAGTTGACAGAATAAATAAAATTATTACACAGTTCTTAAATTATGCCAAGCCAATAGAATTAAGTTTAAAACCTATAAATGTTAAATCATATTTTGAAGAGATATTTAGATTGTTTGAATCTCAGGCAAGGCAAAAAAATATTATTTTTGTTTTACAGGGAAATGATTCGTCCATAATAAATATTGATCCAGACCTTATAAAACAAGCTTTAATGAACATCATACAGAATGCTTTTGATGCTGCTAACGAAAGCGGCAAAGTGCAATTAAATTACTACAAACAGAAAAATTCATTTGTCATCGAGGTTTCGGATAATGGCAAAGGTATTCCGCCTGAACGACAAAAGAAAATTTTTGATTTATATTTCACAACAAAAAAAGATGGCAACGGATTGGGATTAAGTATTTCACAAAAAATTATAGCACAGCATAAAGGAAATATTTCAGTTTCAAGCGAAATCAATAAAGGGACTACATTTAAAATTATATTACCAACACTATGAAAAATTACTCAATACTAATTATTGATGATGAAGAAACCCAGCGAAGTATTCTTAAGGGTTATCTCGAAAAAAAAGGATACAAAATTTATTCGGCTTCTTCCGGCACAGAAGGAATTGATTTAATCCGGAGAAATATGATAGATATTGTTTTATCTGATTATAAAATGCCGGATAAAACAGGATTAGAAGTTTTGGAAACAGTTAAAGAAATAAATCCTGAAATTAGCTTTGTTATTTTAACTGCTTATGGCACAATTGAAAACGCCGTAAAAGCTATGCGGCTTGGTGCATTTGATTACATTTCAAAGCCCGTTGATCTTGATGAACTGGATTTGCTGCTGGAAAGAATAATCGAGAATAAAAATCTAAAATCAGAAATCCTTCTTCTTAAAAATCAATTAAAAGAAAAATTCAAGATTGATTCTTTTATGTCCCAATCACCAAAGATGGAAGAGGTTTTAAGTATTGCTGCGCGTTCAGCAGATAGCAAAGCTACAGTATTAATTACCGGGGAAAGTGGAACAGGAAAAGAAGTCCTGGCAAAAGCAATTCATTATGCAAGTTCAAGAAAAGATAAACCATTTGTTGCCGTTAACATTCCTGCTTTACCCGAAACCTTATTGGAAAGCGAATTGTTTGGTCACGAAAAAGGTGCGTTTACAGGCGCAGATAAAGCGAAGAAGGGCAGATTCGAACTTGCCGATAGTGGAACAATTTTTCTTGATGAGATTGGTGATATTCCTTTGAACCTACAGGTTAAACTTTTACGGGTTTTGCAGGAACATCAGATTGAAAGAGTAGGATCAGTTGAAAATATAAACATTGATGTAAGAATAATCGCAGCTACACATCAAAATCTTGAACAGAAAATTAAAGATGGTTCTTTTCGTGAGGATTTATATTATAGATTAAATATCGTTTCATTGTATCTGCCTCCTTTGCGTGAAAGGAAAGAAGATATACTTCCTTTGATAGACCATTTTGTGGAAAAATATTCTAAGGAGAACAATAAGAAAAAACTCAGCTTATCAAAAGAAGCGGTTGATTTATTAATTAAATATAATTTTCCCGGCAACGTACGCGAGCTGGAGAATGCAATTGAGCGTGCTGTTGTTTTATGTAGAAGCGATGTAATTACAGTAAATGATTTGCCAAATGTTATAAAAGGATTTAAAGCTGAAAAAGAAATCGTTACGAATGAAAACACATCTTTGATTGAACAAGTAGAAGCACTTGAGAAAAAATTAATTTTTGATGCACTTAGTAAAACAAATGGCAATCAATCTCAGGCAGGTAGAATGTTAGGATTAACCGAACGAAATCTGCGCTACAAAATGCAAAAGTATGAGATTAAAAAATTCGGATGATATCAATAAGTTATTGCGAATCCCGATGAAAATCGGAATGAAGCAATCTTATGTAGTATAGGGTGCTTAGTTTCTAATAATGACAGACTTGAATTTAAAAACCATAATCCAAAGAAAAAGAAATCATCTGATTGGTGTATTTATAGTAATAATCGTTTGAATCGTTGTTGATGTAATTCCAGGTTGCTGAAAAGGATAAACCTTTTGTAATATCATGCAGGTCAATTGATATACCCGCTCCTAATCCAAACAGATTGTCTTTTCGAAAATCATCAAATTCATATCCATTTTTATCAACGGCTTTAATATTGGAATAATTTCTCTGAATGTATTTTGCCTCAGCATTAAATTCAACATTATCGCTTAAGTAATGTTTAAATCCCAACCCGGTTTCAATTCCATCATAAGAATAGATATCATTAAAAATTTCTTCCTCATAATAAATCAGGGAATCACTTAACAAATATCTGCTTCCATCAGATAGATTTTTTCTGTAAACAACATAAGCATTCATTCCTGTTTTTTCTGCTAATGATTGACTGACATTTGTCATAAATTTTATCTGAGAAGCTTCGTTTAAATAGCCGGTATAATCATAAGTCTCAAAATATTTCTTAAGATTATATTCGGCATTAAACATTAATGAAGTTCCGGTCTGAAAGCTTGAACTCCAAGTTAAAAAGAATTTATGTTCGTTATGTGAAAAGAGAGAGAAATTTTTATAATTATTTCTGTTGTAAACATAACCGGGAATTATAAAATCAGAGCTGCTGACTGAATAACGATAGTTTATATAAACAGATAACTGATTAAAATCATAAATCTTAAAATCATCACGATTATTTCTGAATGAAAAATTAATTCCTGCATTTAAGGGATTATCATCTATTGAAAAAAGATGTGTTTCAACCAGTCCAATCCGATGGGCATCAAAATTTTTAAATGTATTCTTTTGGAAAGCACTTAAACTGCCTTCATAATACAATTGAACGTTATTAAATTCAGATTCAATATTAAAAGCTGAACCAAATGAAAAACTGTTTATGTAATCTGATATTTGAAGATAATTATTGTAAATATTATCGTCATAAATCCCCTGATAACCTGCATAAAAATCAAATTGTGCGTAGGATTTTATATTTACAAGAAGTAATAATGAAAAGAGAATTGAGAGTTTCAGTTTCATAAATTCATCAGATTATTTTCCACCGCTGTTTTGAGGACCGCCATTTCCACTACCACCCATCATTCCGCCGCTGCCGGGACCTTTCTGACCCGAGCCCATTCTTCTTCTCATTTTATTAAAGCTCATTCCACTTTGTCTTGTATCGCAAATACCATCGCCATCTTTATCAATAAAAACATCTTTCTTTTTTCTTTCAACCTTAGCATTTCCCTGTGGATTATCCTTAGGTCCGATCTGGTTTTGGATATTGTTTCTTTCCTGTTCCTGAGTTTTAATTTGATTTTGCTCCTGTAACTTTTGTTTAACCTGAGATGAATCAATGCTCTGAGCAAATATTAACCCGCCGGCTAAAAAAATTGATATAATTATTAATGTTTTCATAGAAACCTCTGCAAGTTAATTTCAAGAAAGATGCCATGTAAAAAATTAAATATCCTTTATAAAAATAAAACAATTTTATTATTTAATTCGACGGATTGTGCAAAGCACGACCAAATGGGCGAAAAATTAATATGAAAAGATTATCTATCTCTTAAAGCGGCAAGTAAATTGTAATACAAGTTCCGGGATACTTTGGGGTTGCAAGTTTCGAAGGGCTTTCAACTTTAATTTTACCTCCATGTTTTTCAACTATTTGTTTAACAACAGACATTCCTAAACCTGCTCCTTCAAGTCCCATTTGTTTAATATTGCTTGCTCTGTAAAAATCATTAAAGATTTTATCAAACTCATCTTTAGGAATTCCAATTCCGCTATCACAAACTCTGATAACAAGATTATTTTTATCCTCATCAACATCAACTTCAACCACTCCATCTATATGATTATACTTAATAGAATTGTTTATTACATTAGAAAGAGCGATCTGAATAAGAAGCGGATCACCTTTAACTATTTTTTTTTCTTTCCTGTTATGTCTTACTGAAATCTTAACTCCTTTTGCTTCAGCATTAACCTTTGCAATCCTTATTACATTTGCAAGAACGGAGGGTATATTAACATCTTCAACCGAGAAAGAATCTTCGAGCCGAAGCTTAGAAATTCTTAATACATTATTTATTAAATCAATCGCTTCTTCAGATCGTCTTTTTGCCCGAACAAGTTTTTCTTCAACAACCTCATCTAACGGACCGAGAAATTTTTGGAGAACTAAATCAAGATATGATTGAACTGCGGCAAGCGGAGTTTTAATTTCGTGCACAATTCCGGAAATATATTTTTGTTTTTCTTTTTCCGCCGCATTAATCTTTTCAATAGATTCAAGAAGCTGCTGTTCTCGTATGTAAAGTTGTTTCGCCATTCTGTTTGCAATCAGCACAACCATATCTATCAGAAATGCAAAACCTACATCTATTGCAATCACATAATTAAATTGCTGATGAAGTGAAAACGGAAGAAAACCTGATACATGATGATGCGGCAAAATTGCAAAATATTCACCCGCTGTGATGCCCCAAAATGCCAGCACAATTACAACTGCAAAAGTATAGATAACAAATCCCGGTAAGATTAAACTACCAACTATCATATGGATAACAAAAAAATAAAGCAAAGGGGATTCAACGCTTCCGGTAAAATAAACAACAAGCATAAGTGCAGCAAGATCAGAAATCATTTGAAGGATGGACAAATGTAATGGATTAAAACTATCAGCATCGTGTTTAAGATATTGTCGGATATAATGAAAAAAGAGATTATAAATCAGAATAGAAAATGTAATTATTAAAAGAGCTTTTTGCTGTGTATCTGAAAAAACAATGCCTAAAAAATATTCCGGAAGAATTATAAAGAAGAGAAGCATAGCAACAGCAACATAACGCAGTTTGATAAACCAAAGATTTCTGCTTCTGATTGTAAGCCAGAACTCTTCGTAGTACTTTGCCCAATCCGGTACAAGCTTAACCATGTGTAATCACAATTATGATATATAAAAATAAATGAGGCAGATTTCATTTACGAATATCTGCCTGATTGAAAATAATTTATTAAGCGATATATTTTCCTCTTTTCACATAATGCGTGTGTAACAATTTATGAGAAATATGTCCGCACGGTCCATCGGTTAAAAATTCATTGTAGATCTCTGTAATGTGTCTGTTTTCATGAGACTTTCTTACAGGCAATGAATTATCTTCATCATAAAGAGCTTGTGCGCGCATCTTTCTTATATCTTCATTTGTCGGTATTGGCTGACCGCCGCCGCCAAGACAACCACCCGGGCAAGCCATAAATTCAATGAAATGACATTCGCTGAATTTACCGCCGGCTTTTATATCATCCATGATTTTTTTTGCATTTGCTGTTCCGTGAGCAACTGCAACTTTTAAAGTTGCGCCTTTTAACCAATTCCAATCTGTAAAATATTTTCGTAGTAACTCCGGCACAGGACCAACCTCCGTAATTGGAACCTCAGCATATTTAATTCCCTCAAAACCGCGCACCGCAGTTATATCTGCATTAGCAAATACATCTTCAACTTTTTTTCCTGTAACCAATTCAATTACAGTTCTAAGTGCTGCTTCCATAACACCACCTGTAGCACCAAAGATTAATCCCGCTCCTGATGCATCACCAAACGGATCATCAAAATGTGATTGTGGCATTTCAGGGAGTAATATCCCCGCTTCTTTAATCATCTGACCAAGTTCACGTGTTGTCAATCCAAAATCAACATCTTTATAACCGGAAGCATTCATTTCAGGGCGATTGCATTCAAACTTCTTTGCAGCGCAAGGCATCAATGCAACTGAAACAATGTTTTTCGGATCAATTCCTTTTTTATGAGCGTAAAATGTTTTTATAAGTGCACCAAACATTTGCTGTGGTGATTTTGCAGAGCTTAAATTATCAATGTACTCAGGATAAAAATGTTCAAGATACTTTACCCACCCGGGCGAGCACGAAGTGAATTGTGGAAGAGCAATCTGTTCTTTCTTAACTAAAGCATCATAAAGTCTTAAAAGTAATTCGGTACCTTCTTCCATAATAGTAAGATCGGCTGTAAAATTAGTATCAAATACTACATCAAATCCGATTCTTCTTAATGCTGTATTTAATTCACCGGTAAATGATCTTCCCGGCTCAAGTCCAAAAACTTCTCCAATTGCAGCTCGTGGTGAAGGAGCAGTTTGTATTACCACATGTTTTGTTGGATCATCAATTGCATCCCAGATTATATCAGAAGGATCGTTGGCTTTTAATGCACCGGTTGGACAGCGATTAATACACTGTCCGCAATTAATGCAAATTACATCTGCAAGTGGTTTTTCCAAAAATGTTCCGATATGTGTTTTATCACCTCTTCCGATAGCTTCAAGTACTCCAACCTCCTGAAGATCAATACAGGTTCTTACACATCTTCTGCAGTTAACACATTTGTTCATGTCACGCACAACTGCGTACGAAGACAGATCCTGCTCATAAATCGGCTCTGTAATATGCCCAAAAGTATATGAGTCCACTCCGTATTCTTTTGCAAGAGATTGAAGTTCACAATTATTATTGCGCACACAGGAGTAACATTCACCGTAATGCTCGCTTAGTAAAAGATCAATAATGTGCCTTCTTGCTTTACGTACCATCGGGCTTGAAGTTTTAATTTTAACTGGTGCAGTTATAGGGAAAGAACATGATGCCTGTAAAGTTTTCATTCCTTCAACTTCTACAACGCAAACACGACAGTTACCTGCAATACACAAATCAGGATGATGGCAAAGTGTAGGTACGTGGATTTGATTTTCTTTGCAAGCTTCAAGGATTGTTTGTCCAAATATTACCTGAACTTTTTTCTCATTTATCTCAACAGTCACTTTGCTTCCAATACCATCTTCTAAAACTGGTCTTTCAACTATCAATGGCTGTTGTGAAACCGGTGTTCTTAATTTTTCTTTCATCACATTCCTGCCTTTCTGTAAGAACCATTATTACCATTTGTGTGAAAGATTTCATCTTTAAAATTTTCTAATATTGATATAAAAGCATTCGGACTTGACTGTCCTAATCCACATTTAGATGCTACCTGCATAGTTTTCCCGAGTTCTTTAAGAGTATTTATATATTTAAAAGTAAATTCACCGCGTTCAATCATATTAACTCCTTCAAGAAGTTTTACATTACCAATCCTGCAAGGAGTACATTGACCGCAGGATTCTTCAACAAAAAAATCCATAAAATTTTTAAGAACATGCAGCATGTTTCTTGATTCATTAAAAATAATTACTGATCCACCGGTTGGAACATCTTCATAAGCCAGTTGCCGGTCAAATTGAGATTTGGGGACACAAATACCAGAAGCACCACCAATTTGAACTGCTTTTGTATTCTTTGCATCAACAATTTCAAGAAGCTCATTAACGGTTGTTCCCCATGGTAATTCATAAACTCCGGGCTTTTCACAATCCCCTGATACAGAAAACAATTTTGAACCTGTTGATTTATCTGTACCATAAGTTTTGAACCAGTTTCCCCCTTTGGAAATTATATGAGGAATAGCAGCAAGTGTTTCAACATTATTAACGGCAGTAGGATATCCCATATAACCTCTATTAACAGGGTACGGTGGACGATTGCGCGGTTCACCTCTGTTACCCTCAAGAGATTCAATCAGTGCAGTTTCTTCACCGCAAACGTAAGCGCCTGAACCGAGTCTGATTATAATATCAAAGTTAAAATCAGTTCCCAGTATTTCTTCTCCAAGTAAATTATCTTCTCTTAGGTTTGATAAATAATTTCCCAGGTATTCGAGCATATATTCATACTCAGCGCGCAGATAAACAATACCAACATTGGCACCAATTGTATAACCGCCGATAATCATTCCCTCAAAAACCAATTGAGGATATTCCATCAAAAGGACTCTGTCTTTAAATGTACCGGGCTCTCCTTCATCAGCGTTACAAATCAGAAATTTTTTATCAGCTTTAGCTGCTGCTGTCAGCATCCATTTAGTAGAGGTAGGAAAACCTGCCCCGCCTCTTCCTTTTAATCCTGATGCTTTTACTTCAAAAAGAATTTCTTCACGTTTAAGCTTAAGAGCTTTTTTAAGCGCTTCTGCCTTTTTGTAGGGTGAGAATATAACGGGACCGGTTCTTTCTGTTTTTACAATTCCATTTTCAAAAGTCGTTTGCATTTCTCCTCCCTACTTAATATCGTTAAGAATATTAACTGCTTTTTCGGGATCGAGTTTTGTATAAACACGATCATTAACTATCATTGCCGGACCTTGATCGCACATACCTAAGCAGTTAGTAAATTCAAGTGTAATACGATTATCTTTTGTGGTTTCGCCGAATTTGATTCCAAGCTCTCTTTCAACTGCTTCAACAATTTTACTTTTGTTAGCCATATCGCAGGAAATTGTCCGACACAATCTTACAATATTTCTTCCAGTTGGTTTTGAATGCAGGAAAGAATAAAACGAAATAACACTGAAAACTTCAACAGGATGTATATCTAAAAATCTTGCAACTTCCTGCTGAGCAAAATCACTTATATAACTGTGTTTTCTTTGAATCGCCTGCAGCACAGGTAAAAGCGATGATCTGTCTTTTCCGTATTTTAAAACGTAGCTCTCTATCTCTTCGGAGAGAACATTTTTTTCTTCAACAAGCATGTTCTACTCCTTTAAATGAATTGCTAATAATTTTTCTACTTTATCCAGCAAAGTTTCGGGTGAAACCGGCTTTTCAACAAAATCATCAACGGGAACAATTTCACTGGGTCCAAATTCCATCCCCAATGTTTTTGATACTGATGTGTACATTATGATTGGCGTATCAATATTCATTTTGCGGAATTTTTGTGCAAGATAAAATCCATCATCCGGTTCAATCATCATTACATCAAGTATAATTAAATCCGGATTCTGTTCAGTTACAATTTTAAATCCATCTTCTGGATTATATGCAGTTATTACATCGTATCCTTTTGATTGCAGTACCAGACTACTGGCATCTACAATGTCAGGATCGTCGTCTATTATTGCTATTTTGGCCATTGTTTATTCCTAAATTTGAATTAGTGATTTTTTTGTCAAGTGATTGTTTTCTGCAATTACCAATCCTCATTTAAAGTGCCATTTTAATCAGAAAGAAAAAATTATTTTAAATCGTTTAGACAGGATATGGTAGATTTTTTTGTTTGTTTTTTTCTTACAACTAAGAAGTTTTTTTCTCGAATAAGATATGCTATTTATTAGCTTTTGCTAATTGTGAAATGATGATAAACGGAAAGTTAATTTTAAAATGAATTTGAAAATCAAAAAAAATAAAAATTACTATTGGCTAACCGATGGTAAATATACTTTAAATGTTGTTCCTTCACCATATTCAGATTCAACTTCTATTTTACCTGAATATGATTCAACAATACGTTTGACGATGGAAAGTCCCAAGCCGGTTCCGCTTATGTTTTTTGTTTTTTCATTTTTAGCACGGAAGAATTCTGTGAAGAGCTTTTTCTTCTCTTCAGGTTTTAAACCTATTCCGCTGTCTTTAATTTCTGCTACAAGATAATTATCTGCCTGATAAAGTTTAATGTTAATTATGCCTTGCTCACGATTGTACTTTATTGCATTGCTTATAAGATTAGTAAACAAGCGTGTTATCTCTTCATTATCAGCTTTAATGCAATGTGCTGAATTATCTTTATCAAAATTAATCTGTAAACCTTTTTTATTTATGTCAATCTGAAAGAGTTCAAGTACAGATGAAATTACCTCGTGTAAACAAACTCTTTTTATTTCCCGATTTACAGTTTTCAATTCCATGCGCGAAATATCCAGAAGATCATTAACCATTTTAAGTAAGCCATCCAATCTTACCATTGCACGATTTTCATATTCTTTTCTTTGTTCTGGAGTAAGTTTTATCGAATCATCATTAAACAACTTTAAAAATCCATAAACCGCAGCAATCGGCGCTTTAAGTTCGTGTGATACCATTGAAACGAACTGCGATTTTACAAACTCAATTTTCTTAAGCTCTGTTATATCTTTAAAGACAAATACAACTCCGGCAATATTTTCACCGGGATGACGCACAGCCGAAGCAGTAACTTCAATAAAAAATTCCCTGTTTGGTTTTAACTCAATTTGGATGGTATAAGATTTATGTTCTGTTGATGTATCATTAACAATTTTATTAAACAGTTCAAGAATATCAGGACGCAGCTTGTCAAGTATGTATTCTTCTACCGCGATTCCTGTTAGCTCTAAAAATCTTAACGCAGCCGGATTGTAAAGAACTGCAAGCCCATCTTTGTTTACAACAAGAACACCATCAGTAATTGAATTTACGATAGTGTTCATTCTTGTTTTTTCAAATGCTACTTCAAGTAATCTTTCTTCACGTTCCTTACGCCATTTTTCGGCTTCAAGATTTATAAGTCTTTTCTGATATCCGTCTTTAAGATTAGATAAAAGCTCTTCCGGAGTAAATGGTTTTGGAATGTAACTGTGCGCTCCAAGGCGAGTTGCTTCAACCGCAGTTTCATAGCTTGCATAAGCAGTTGCAATAAAACAAACTGTGAAAGGAAATTTTTCTTTAATTCGCTGTAAGACTTCGAGCCCATCAACATCGGGCATCTTTAAATCAATGATAGCAAGATCAAATTCTGTTTCGGTACCAAACTTAATTCCCTCAGTTCCGTTTTCTGCTGTGGTTACTTCGTAACCTTCGTTGGTAAGCAATCTTTGGGCACCAACACGAAGACCTTTTTCGTCGTCAACAATCAGAACTTTTGGTTTGTATGTGTTCATGTTTTTTGTTCTGTCATTCCGGGCTTGACCCGGAATCTATGCTTTACAAGTTGTAGATTCCCGCTTTCGCGGGAATGACAATATAAATAATAATAGTCGTCATCCCGAGCGAAGACGAAGGATGAACTAAATTATCATTATAATTGATCGATCGTCACACTTCGACTTCGCTCAGCGTGACAGTAGTGTGTTTTACTTCTTCAATTCAAAAAATGCTTCAAGCTTTTGAACAAATTCATCTATGATAACAGGTTTGTTTAGAAGTGCATCAGCTTTTATCCACTCTTTTTCTTCTTTAGTTTCAGCACCGAATTTAAAACCTGTATCATAAGTTGCAGATGTTAAAATGAAAACAGGAATGTTTTTTCCATGTTCATCTTTTTTAATTCTATAACAAAGTATAAAACCCGAATCGTGTTCTTCCATGATTAAATCAATTACACAGGCATCGGGTTTGGTTTTTTTAAAAACATCCCAGCCTTCTTTTCCGCTGCTAGCTGTAATTACTTCGTAACCTTTTGATTCAATTAATATTTTATTTTGTTCAAGAAGATCTAAATCGTCATCAACTAAAAGAATTTTCTTTTTATCGTTCATAAATTTTCCGTGTTTTAATTCCTTTGCTTTTGTTATTAATGATTTTTTGGTAATGTTATATTAAAAGTTGTTCCTTTATCGGGTTCAGATGTAAAGGTTATATTACCTTTATGCATTTTAACGATACCATATGAAATAGCTAAGCCGAGTCCTGTGCCTTTTCCAATACTTTTTGTTGTAAAGAATGGAGTAAATATTTTATTCTGATTTTCTTTTGCAATACCAACGCCGGTATCAGAAATTGATATCGTTATTTCAGCAGGAGTAGTGGATAAGGATACTCTTAATTCCTTAATACTACTTTCTTTCATTGCATCACAGGCATTTTTAATAATGTTTATGAACACCTGCTTTAATTGCTCTTCATCTCCTGTTATTGTATAACCATTTTCTATTACATCAAATTTAAAGTCTATCTGCCTGTAAGCAGGATTAAAGGTAAATGGTTTTAGCACTTCTCTCAATGTCTCGGTTAAATCAAACTCTTTCAGATTTAGTTTCCCCTGTCGTGCAAAGTTTAAAAGATTTGCAACAATGTTTTTACATCTGTTCGCTTCTTCAACAATCAACTCTAAATCTTCTGTTCTCTGATCATCATTATAAATTTTTTCTAAATCTCTTTTTAACATCGAGGCATAAAGCAAAATCGTTCCAAGTGGATTATTGATTTCGTGTGCAACCCCCGCAGCAAGCTGCCCGATTGATGCAAGTTTTTCTGCAACTCTTAATTGCTCTTCTGTATTACTTAGATTATCATAAGCAAGT
The DNA here is from genome assembly GCA_036796535.1 of Ignavibacteriaceae bacterium. Classification (GTDB taxonomy): domain Bacteria; phylum Bacteroidota; class Ignavibacteria; order Ignavibacteriales; family Ignavibacteriaceae; genus IGN3. Next base: position 1,251 of record DAIRCT010000062.1, on the reverse strand, counting down.
TTCAGTTCATCAAGCAGATATGGCAGACACATTTCTTTTTCTGCAAGATCTTTTGCAATAGCTACCGCATATTCTCTGCACGTGGGATACCCGCAAGCACCGCAGTTAAGCTCATCTTTTGGAGTAAATTTTTTTGTCTGGGCTAAAATCTCTTTAATTTTTTCTTCACTTGGATAAGGACGGCGCTGATTATCAACTTTAAATTTTCTATGAAGATTTAATTTTCTTGCATTGTAAAGATTACTTTTCCAAACGCGTTTATCAACATTATAAATTTTTTCATCAATATAGTTGATAACTTTTTCACGTCTTGCATAGTAATTTAACTTTGTATCGATTGCTGGTCCGCTTATACATCCTTCACAAAATAAAATATCTGTAAACTTTGCGTTGATATGATTGTTTGATATCTCTTCAATTATCTCTAAAACTTTTTTCTTTCCTTCAACTACAATTATATCTTTTTCAAGAATGTCATCACTAATATCTGTAGTTTTTAATAATCCACCGGCAAGGGGATAAGCTTTCCCCATCATTGCGTGCGGCTCATCAAAATCACCTTCTTCAAGTTTATCAATTTCAATTAATTGTTCTTTTAATATTTGTTTTAATTCTGTAAAAGTCAGAACTGCATCAATAACTCCCTCTACTTCTTTATCCATGGCTTCGTGTTTTTTGGCAACACAGGGACCAATAAAAACTATTTTTACATCTGTCTGATTATCTTTCTTTAAATATCTGCCAAGTGCTATCATAGGAGATACAACCTGTGCAAGATTTGGAATAAGATCTACATAATATTTTTGAATGAAACTTACTACGGCGGGACAGGCAGAACTAATAACTGTTTTATCATTATCCGATTTGATCAAAGCCATATAATCATTTGCGATAAGATCAGCACCAAAGGCGGTTTCTATAACTTTGTTAAATCCTAATTTTCTTAATGCGGTTGGAATTTTCCTATAATCATCCGGAAATGAGGCGGCAAATGATGGAGCAATAATTGCAACGGCATTGCCAGAATTTAATAGATCATAGGTTATATCTATCTCTGAAAAAATTTGTTTTGCATCCTGTGAACAAACTTTAACACAATGCCCGCACGCAATACATCTTTCTTCAATAACTTTTGCCTGACCATCAACAACCCGTATTGCCGAAGCCGGACACTCTCTGATACAAGAGTAGCATCTTTTACATCTATCAGTTATGGTTGTAACTATTGCATGATTCATTTTGCTTTGTGTC
>DAIRCT010000061.1:0-18558 GCA_036796535.1 Ignavibacteriaceae bacterium | reverse complement strand
AAAAATGTTAAGTGGAATAAGCTTAAACCAAATAAAGAGTTTTATCTTTTTATTCCGCACGACCAAAGAATGCAGAAAAGCTATCAAACATTTTCTAAAATAACGGATATATTTCCAGTAAATAGTGTTGGTGTTGTAACTGCAAGAGACGCATTGACAATAGGATGGACTGAGGATGAAATTTGGAAACGTGTACAAAATTTTGCAAAACTTGATAAGGAATTAGCAAGACAAACATACCAGCTTGGTAAAGATGCAAGGGATTGGAAAGTTGAATTTGCTCAAAAAGATTTGAAAGAAAGCGGCTTAAGCAAAAATCATTTAACTCAAATCTTGTATCGTCCTTTTGATATTCGCTATACTTATTACACTGGTAAATCTCGTGGTTTTCATTGTATGCCTCGTGGTGAAGTTATGCAGCATATGTTGGAAGAGAATGTTGGATTATTGATTTGTCGTCAACAAAATAAACTTGGTTTTTATCATTCCTTTATAACAGATAAAATTTCAGAAGCTTGTGTGATTTCAAATAAAACTCGTGAAATCAATTATTTGTTACCACTATATATCTATCCCGAAACAGACAAAAAAGATTTATTCAGCGAACACGAAACCGGAGAGAAAAAGTCAAACATAAAACCGGAATTATTTGAAGAACTTAAAAACAATTTTAAAAAAGAAGTAACACCGGAAGAAATATTTTATTACATCTATGCCGTTCTCTACAGCAATATCTATCGTACAAAGTACGCAGAGTTTTTAAAGATAGATTTTCCGCGTGTTCCTTTCATAAAAGATTACAAACTTTTTATTCAACTTGCTAAACTCGGTAAACAACTTGCAGATTTACATTTGCTCAAAAGTGATGAGCTTGAAAAAACAATTTCCAAATTCCCGATTGAAGGAAACAACAAAGTAGAAAAACCACGCTTCGACTTCCTGCCTAGCCGGCAAGCTGGCGCTCAGCGTGACAATGGTAAAGTGTGGATAAACAAAGAACAATATTTTGATGGAGTGAAAGAAGAAGTTTGGCAATATCAAATCGGTGGTTATCAGGTTTGTGATAAATGGTTAAAGGACAGAAAAGACAGAACCCTTACTTTAGATGAAATTAAAACATACTGTAAAATTGTAACAGCTTTATCCAAAACAATTGATTTACAAAAAGAAATAGATCAATTTTATGAAGAGCTTGAAAAAACATTTTAGAAAACAGGAGACGTTTTATGAAATCTTTCATTACTCTATTCCTCATTTTCATTTTTTCGTTTTTAATTTATCCGCAAAACTTTCCCGATAGCCAAACCGATGGAAAATATTATGAAGTAAACGGTTCAAAAATCTGGACTGTTAGTTTTGGAAACGGCGAACCAATATTTTTTATTGCCGGTGGTCCGGGCAATGCACATTCTTACCTTCGCGCATTTGATTCTCTTTCAACAACTAACACTTTAGTTTACTTTGATGCTTTTGGTCGGGGTAAGTCTGATACTGCAAAAAATGTAACTGAGTATTCTTTACAAAGAGATATTGATGATCTCGAAGGATTACGTAAGGCAATGGGTTTTTCAAAAATTAATATCCTTGGGCATTCTTATGGCGGACTTGTTGCACAAGGTTATGCAATTAAATATCCGCAAAATGTTTCCCATCTTATTCTTGCAAATACTTTCCACAGCTATTTAATGTGGCAGGAAAACTGTGATAATTCTAATCACGAAATCAAAACTAATTATCCTGAAATTTGGGAAGAGTTGATGAAGATTAGAGAACAAGGTGCCGTTTCAAGCGATCAGATTCATCAGGAAATTTATGGCAGAGTTCCTTATGGATTTTTATATGCGTACAATCCGGAAAACTTTAAACAAAAAAGTAAACCTTATCCAAATTTTATGAATACAAAATTGTATTATCAAATGGTTGGAAGAGATGGCGATTTTTTAGTTGCCAGTGATATCGGGACTTTTGATTTTAGAAAGGAACTTAAAAATCTAAAAATGCCAATCTTAATTTATGCCGGAAGATATGATCGCGTTGCAGTTCCCTGGATGGAAGTGAAGTATAAAGAATATTGTCCGCAGGCTAAGTTTGTGATGTTTGAACAAAGCGGGCATAATCCTCAGGTAGAAGAGCCGGAAGCAACAATTAAACTGATTCGTGATTTTTTAAGTAAATAAGTTACCACGCAAATCTGTGAAACCTTTGAGGTTTGGATAAAAATGTAGTTAAAATAATAGAAAAATTATTAATTATTTCTGAAAACCTCGAAGGTCTTTATCAAATGTGCGTAACATAAGTAAATAATTATTATACGGCGCACTTAAATTTATTGTGATTTCTCAATATCGAATTGTTTAAGAGATTTTTTATTTCAAAGAATTAAACCATTAAAGAAATTATTGTGTCTAAAGAAGAAAACTAAAATTTAAATTCAGAAAGGGAATTACAATGAAAAATTTAATTGTTTTGTTAAGCTTATCCTTCTTCCTTCTTTCATTGGTTGCTATTGCACAACCAAGATTTACTCCCCAGGAAAGATTAAAAATGTTAAAAGAACGTCTTAATCTAACTGAAGAGCAATCCAAAAAAGTTGAAGATATTCTGGTTAAATCTGATAAGGAAATAAAGAAACTTCGTTCAAGCGATAATCGTGATCGCACACAATTTAGAGATTTAATGGATAAGATAAACCAGGAAATAGAAAAAGTATTAGATGAAAAGCAAAAAGCAGAATACAAAAAGATGATGGAAGAGAGAAGACAACGACCGATGCAAAATAATTATTAATGGTAGGGGTAATTTTAAGTGATTTACTCAAGTTGACCGTCTATTTGGGTAAACCGTTGAAACGGTTATTTTAATTGGATTTTGTCTCATTAACCCACGACTTAAGTCGTGGGTTAATGAAAAAAAAATAAAAGTTTCAAACCGTTTTAACGGTTTATGAATACAAGCTATCATCTTAAGTAATTTAATTTAGTGAACATAAAATATTTTAAATTCTTATTCTTTTACGGATAATCAAATGAAAAAGAAATTTTATATTGGCGGTATTATAATAATTATAGCCGCCATTCTCGTTTATTTCATCTTTCTAAAAAGTGATGCTGTGCAGACGAACAAATTTGTTCTTGCACCCATAACAAAGGGGGATTTGAACACAACCATTACAAGTACAGGCGCATTGCAGGCAGTATCCACAGTAGATGTTGGTACACAAGTATCGGGCAAAATAGATAAAATATTTGTTGACTTTAATACTAATGTTAAAAGAGGACAAATACTTGCCATACTTGACACAACAAATCTGGCACTGCAGGTAAGCAATGCAATTACAAATTTACAAAAGACACAGGCGCAATATGATGTTATGAAAGCGCAGTTCGATAGAGACAAATCTTTACATGAAAAAGGATTTATGTCCGATCTTGACTTCATAACATCAAAATCAAATTATGAAACTGCTGAAGCAAATCTTAAATCAGCTAAAACATCATTAGCTCAGGCAAAAACAAATTTGGGTTACGCATTTATTTATTCTCCTATATACGGAAAAATTTTAAATCGTAATGTTGAAGAAGGACAAACAGTAGCAGCAAGTTTTTCATCACCAACACTTTTTACAATTGCAGAGGATCTATCCAAAATGCAAATTCTGGCTAATGTTGATGAAAGCGATATCGGACAAATAAAAGTAGGTCAGGAAGCAAAGTTTACAGTTCAAGCTTATCCTGATAAAGAGTTTACAGGAAAAGTTGTTCAGATAAGATTGGGCTCATCAGTTATTTCAAATGTGGTTAATTATACCGTTGTTGTTACCGCAGATAATAATGAAAATCTACTTTTACCAGGAATGACCGCAACAATTGATTTTTATGTTGAGCGAAGAACCGATGTGCTTATGATTCCAAATGCAGCATTACGTTTTCAGCCAACCGAGCAAATGCGTACAGAATATTTGGCAAGAATGCAAAAAGAAAGAGAGAATCTTCCGGATAGTATAAAACAAAGATTTCAATCTCTTGGTGGTAATGGTAATTCACAAAATCGTACAGGCGGATTTGGAAGCGGTGCGGGCAGTAAATCCAGAGGCACTTTCTGGTATATTGATGATAAGGGAAATCCGGCAATGGGATTTGCACAGTTAGGGTTAAGCGATGGAAAAAATACCGAGATTGTACGAAGTAGATTTTTAAAAGAAGGTACACAAGTGATAACGGGATTTGAAACCGCTAATGATACTAAAACTCAAAATACAAATATCTTAAATCCGGGCATGAGAAGATTTTAAGGGAGTTAATGTGGCAAAAAATATCATTAAAATGGTTAATCTCACTAAGACTTATAAAATAGGTGAAGTTGAAGTTCATGCCATTAAATCGGTTAATTTATCTATTGATGAAGGTGAATTTGTTGCGATAATGGGTGCATCCGGCTCAGGTAAATCTACACTTATGAATTTAATTGGATGCTTGGATACTCCCACATCGGGTGAATATTATCTTGATGGAGTAAATACAGGCACGCTTTCAAAAAATGATTACGCAAAAATCAGAAATGAAAAAATCGGATTTGTCTTTCAGGGCTTCAATCTTCTATCAAGAACCACAGCATTAGAAAATGTTGAACTTCCGCTTATGTATGACCGATCTCATCGTATAAAAAATCCAAATAAAAAAGCTATTGAAGTTTTGGAAAGAGTTGGATTAGGTGAAAGAATACATCACGAACCTAATCAGCTTTCCGGCGGGCAGCAGCAGCGGGTTGCAATTGCAAGAGCGCTGGTTAATGAGCCATCGCTAATACTTGCAGATGAACCAACAGGAAATCTTGACAGTAAAATGTCTGTTGAAATTTTTTCTCTTTTCCAAAAGTTAAACAATGAAGGTATTACGATTGTTTTAGTTACTCACGAAAGAGACTTTGCACAATTTGCAAGCAGAATTATAGAAATAAAAGATGGCGTAACTGTTAAAGATGCAAAAATAAACAACCGGCTTATTGGTGATGATGAATTAAAAAAAATAAATGAAACCGTTAACAACTTTGATTGAAGGTTATAAATGCATCTAAAAAATTTATTAAAAGTGGCTTTGAAGAGCATTCTGAAATCAAGAATGCGAAGTTTGCTGACAGCTCTTGGAATTATTATAGGTGTTGCTGCAGTTGTGGTTATGGTTGCAATCGGAGATGGTGCACAAATACAAGTTGAGCAGCAGATTTCATCATTAGGATCAAATTTGTTGATTATTTTTCCGGGTTCAGCTTCCACCGGTGGTATTAGAATGGGTGCAGGCAGCAGCAACAGATTTACTATGGATGATGTGAATAAAATAGAAGAGGAAGCAACTTTAATTAAAGCTGTTTCGCCAATCGTAAGATCAGGTGGACAGGTGATTGGTGGTGTTGGCAACTGGAGCACACAAATACTGGGTGTTGCTACAAATTATCTTGAAATAAGAGATTGGCAATTAGCTTCTGGTGATTTTTTTACTGATAAAGATATGATATCAAGAGCTAAAGTTGCTGTGCTTGGACAAACAGTTGTAAAGCAGCTTTTCCCCAATGAAGATCCGATCGGACAGCAGATTAGAATTAGAAACGTGCCATTTAAAGTAATCGGAGTTTTGACTGCAAAAGGTCAAAGTGCAATGGGTACGGATCAGGATGATATTATCTTTGCACCTGCTACAACGGTTTTGGATCGATTATCCGGCGGAAGATATATTTCATACATACAAGCATCCGCAATTTCAACAGATCAGATTAATGCTGCACAAGATCAATTGACAAGTATTATGAGAGAAGCTCATCATATTAATCCGGGTGAGGATAATGATTTTACGGTACGAAATCAGGCAGAGATTACAGAAGCTGCAACTGCTACATCAAAAATACTAACAATACTTTTAGCATCTGTTGCAGGTGTGTCGTTAATAGTTGGCGGCATTGGTATTATGAATATTATGCTTGTATCTGTAACAGAAAGAACCCGAGAAATCGGTATTCGTTTATCTGTTGGTGCACGCACATCTGATATTCTGATTCAGTTTTTAACTGAAGCAATTGTATTAAGTCTTACCGGTGGATTGATAGGAGTACTACTTTCGTTTGGAATAATTTACGTCTTAAATAATTACGCAAATATGATAGCAGTAATAAGACCTGAAATAATTTTTGTTTCATTTGCGTTTGCCGGAATCATCGGAATATTCTTTGGTTTTTATCCTGCACGTAAAGCAGCCAATCTAAATCCAATTGATGCTTTGCGGTATGAGTAATATCTAAAAAAGAGAAGAAGGAAAATGAAAACATCTTTTTATTTTATTTTGTTAATCGGTACGGTTATTACTTTTAATCAAACATTCTCCCAAAAAGTTATAACCTTTGATGATGCAATTAAAATTGCACTTAACTCAAATACTAATATTGTTAAAAGCACAAACTCAATTGCGTCATTTGAATCGGGTGTTAAAAGTGCTTACGGAAATCTTTTGCCCAACTTAAATATCAACGGTGGCTTTGGCTGGCAAAGAGTTAGCGATGATGGCGGCAAAACCCAAATTGATTTTTTTGGAAATCCACAAACTCTTGGTCCTTCACAAATTGATTCCCGAAACTGGTCAGTATCGGGCGGTGGAAACGTTACCCTTTTTAACGGACTTGCAAATATTGCATCAATAAATCAAAGTAAGGCAAATCTTGAATCAGCTAAGTTAAGTTTGGAAAAATTAAAACAGGATGTAGTTCTTCAAACCATAACTTATTATACCCAAATGATTAGCTACCAAAAACTATTACATTTTCAGGAAGAAAATTTAAAATACAACGAAGGACTTCTCGATCAGATTAAACAAAAATATGATCTTAATATGGTTACTATAAGCGATGTTTATTCTCAGGAAGCTCAAACAGCCAACTCACGTGTGTCGTATCTTCAAGCAAAAAATAATTTAGAAACATCAAAGATCAGCTTGCTTAATTATCTTTCTTTGGATGTAAGTCAAAGTTATCAGTTTGATTCTGTTGCAACGGTAAAAAGCGATAGCGTAATAGTAAATAATGATATACAATCCCTTTATGAATATGCGCTTAATAACCGTAATGATTACAAAAGCATATTTTATCAACTTGAAAGTGCTGATAATCAACTTACTATTGCGAGAAGCGGAATGTTTCCAACGCTGTCAGCAAATTATGGTTTTTCAACAAGTGCAATTCAGCCATCAGATTTGTTTAACCGCAGAGTTTATAGTCTTGGTTTATCTCTTAACATTCCAATCTTTTCAAACTGGAATACTGAGAATGCAATTCAATACGCCAATGTACAACAAAAAAATAGTAATGAGGATTTAAAAGCATTGGAGTTAAATATCAAAAGTCAGGTTGCAACCGCTAACTTGAAATTGCAAACAGCAAAACAGCAGCAAAATGCTTCAGACATTGCTTTAACAGCATCTAAAGAAAGCTGGATGATAGCAACTGAAAAATATAAGTTGGGCGCAGCAACTTATCTTGATTTACAGTTAGCTTACAACAATTATTTGCAAGCTCAGTACAACAAAATCAATAATGATTATAATTATTTAACTGCATATTACAGTTTGCTCAATGCTATTGGGAAATATTAATTAAGCTGATTTTCGTTCAATAAACAAAACACTACTAATGTTCAAAAATTTTAACGCGAAATTTCTGAGGTTTTTGAATTATTTGTAATTAAGTTTACCCACTATTTTCAAAAAATTAAAAATGAATTTTAGGTTACTGATGTTAAAGATTTACACAAAGATTACTCAAAAAATTAGAAATAAATTTACTCTATCATTAATAGCATTGTTATCCGTTTTATTTGTAGGATGGGGAAGTGTTGGTCATAATAAAATTAGTTACAATACTAAGCTTTCAGTTTCTAACCAGTTAAGTTTCTTTCCTAACTGGGCAGATTCACTTGCTTTGCATGCATCCGATGCAGATTACAGAAAATCAAACGATCCTAGCGAAGACCCAAAACATTTTATTGATATTGATAATTATCAGGAATTTGTTAATACTGGATATATACCGCATAACTATGATTCTATGATTACAAAATACGGCTACAATACTGTAATTAATAATGGAATATTACCCTGGGCAATTTTAAATACTGCAGATTCACTTAAAGTAGCATTTAAAAAAAATGATATGCACAAAGCGATGTTGATAGCATCAGATCTTGGCCATTATATTGCCGATGCTCATATGCCGTTGCATATTACAAAAAATTATAATGGCCAGTTAACAGGACAATCAGGTATACACTCGCGATACGAAACAACTATGATCGGGAAATTTCAGAATCAGATTATTTACAACGGAGATAGTTTAAAATATATAGATAATCTTTCCGATTTTGTTTTTAAGATGATAAATGAAAACTATAAATATGTGGATTCAGTTTTGGCAGCGGATGCTGCAGCAAAAGCTTATGCCGGAAATACAACAAGTGATGTTTATTACAATAAATTATGGGAGTTAACAAAAGATTTTACAACCAGACTATTCAAAAGTGCGTCAAATAAAATTGCTTGTGTTATTTATACAGAATGGATAAACTCAGGTCTCAGTGTTAGTTCGGTAGAACCAAAGCACAAAAATTTGCCAAACGATTTTATATTAAATCAGAATTACCCGAATCCATTTAATCCAAGCACTAAAATAAGTTGGCAATCCCCTGTAGCCGGTCATCAAACATTAAAAATATATAATTTACTTGGCAATGAAGTTACCACTCTTGTTAATGAATATAAAGAAGACGGGAAATATGAAGTCACTTTTGATGCGAGTAACCCTGCCGGTGGGCAAGGATTATCAAGCGGAGTCTATATTTATAAATTACAAGCCGGCAATTTTGTTTCAACTAAAAAAATGTTGTTGCTAAAGTAATTTTTGAATTGATGTGTACAATGCAAATTCAATTGCTTTGAGGGTTTGATGTACAACTATTTTTTTATTCCTTTACAAGGATCAGTTTTACTCTGATAGTATTTTTATTACAAATATTAACCGTCTATGATTTTCCCTTTATGGTTTTGACCTTGTAGAGGTTAAATTATTGTAAAAAGAATAAAGCAAATATAAAATTAATCCTCGTAGAGGATTTATAAATCTGATTTTCGAAGTTCTGCAACAGACCTTTTAAGTAATTGGGTTTAATGTGTAAAACTACTTCGCTCTTAAATATTGCTTCGGAAAATCAGTTAAATCTACATTTAATTTTTTAGCTGCGTGTAAAGCCCAATAAGGATCGCGTAACATTTCTCTTGCAAGCAAAACAATATCAGCTTGTTCGGTTGCAATAATCTGTTCTGCCTGTTCAGGCGAAGTGATAAGTCCAACTCCACCGGTAAGAATTTTAGCTTCTTGTTTTATCCTTTGTGAAAAAGGAATTTGATAACCAGGGGCTAATGGAATTTTTGCTTTTGCAACATTTCCACCGCTAGAACAATCTATCAAATCAACACCAAGATCTTTTAACCATTTTGAAAGTTGAATAGATTGTTCAATATCCCATCCACCTTCAATCCAATCTGTTGATGAAATTCTTGCAAACAAAGGAATTCCGACTGGCACAATTTCTCTCACAGCTTTTGCAATCTCAATTGCAAAGCGGCATCTGTTATTTAAACTTCCGCCATAATTATCTTTGCGTTGATTTGATAGAGGAGATAAAAATTCGTGAACCAGGTAACCATGAGCCATATGCAATTCGATTACTTCAAATCCTGCCTTAACACTTCTGTCGGCTGCCTGAACGAATTGATCAATAACAAGTTTAATATCATTTTCATCCATTTCTTTTGGATCGGGGAAATTTTCTGCAAAAGGTATTGCACTAGGAGCCAAAGTTTGCCAGCCGCTATTTTCAATCTCAACCTTTCCATTGCCTTTCCATGGTGAAAAGGTAGAAGCTTTTCTTCCGGCGTGTGCTAATTGGATTCCAGGAACAGAGTTCTGTGATTTTATGAATGATGTTATACGCTTGTAGGCATTTGCTTGTTCATCATTCCAGATTCCTGCATCGTCGGGAGAAATCCTTCCTTCGGGAGATACTGCTGTTGCTTCAGTAAAAATTAGTCCCGCACCGCCAACTGCACGGCTTCCTAAATGAACAAGATGCCAATCAGTTGGCATTCCATTAATACTTGAATACTGACACATTGGTGAAACAGCAATTCTGTTTTTTAATTCAACTTGTCTGATTTTGATGGATGAAAATAGTTTGCTCATAATATTTTCTTTGTTTGATTATTAAGATTTTAATTTATCAATATAACTGGGGTAAAGTTAAAAATTAAATCAATGTATTTCATTGCCATTTTCCTGTTGTGTGATGAAGAGCTTAATAGATAGAGACTTATAAAAAATAAGAAATATAATTCTCAACTAAGCTATCATTATTAAAAAACAAATTTCTTGAGTTTCATAAATTCTAATATGCTTGTTTTACGGGAGTTTTTTAAGTAAAAAACCAATTTCTTCTGTGAATTGTGATGGTGAGTATTTAATACAGTTCAGCGCTAATTCAAAAAACAATTTTTTAATCTTTCATTCTTTCAATCTTTCAATTTCCCCCTGCTTCTCATCTCAAATTTTTTTAAGTTTGTTTTAAAATTTAGAATTACTTTTTACGGAGACATGAAATGGTCAATAAAATTAAACCAGCAATTAGAACCGAAAACATTACTTACGCAGTTAGAGATATTGTTGTTCTTGCAAATCAAGTCGCAAAAACCGGTAAAGAGATGTTATACTTAAATATCGGTGATCCAAACCTTTATGATTTTGCTCCACCTAAACATCTTGTAGATGCAACATATCAGGCAATGTTAAAAAACTTAAATGGTTATGCACCTTCATCAGGAATTAAAGAAGCTGTTGATGCAATCGAGAGAGAAGCTGAAAGAAAAGGCATCACAAATGTTCACGATATTTTCGTTACAACAGGTGCAAGTGAAGCAATTGATATTTGTTTAACCGCACTTGTAAATGATGGTGAAAATGTTTTAACACCAACTCCCGGTTATCCGCTTTATACCGCAATTGCAAGTAAACTACAGATGATGGAAAATCCATACTATCTGAATGAAGAAAATGGCTGGCTTCCGGATATTGAAGATATTAAATCAAAGATAAACGATAAAACAAAAGCAATAATTCTTATCAATCCAAATAATCCAACCGGCTCACTTTACACTAAAGAAAATTTACAGCAGATTGTTGATTTAGCACTTGAGCATAATCTTGTAATTTTTGCCGATGAAATTTATGACAAGCTTTTGTTTGATGGAAAGAAACACATTTCAATTGCATCATTAAATAAAGATGTTTCCTGTATTACTTTTGGTGGATTATCAAAAAATTATATGGTCCCGGGTTTTAGAATTGGTTGGGGAATTGTTAGCGGAAGAAAAGAAGTTCTTTCTGATTTTATTGAGGCAGTAAATAAAATTCTTCGTGCAAGATTATCTGCAAATCATCCCGAGCAGTATGGAATAAAACCATCACTCGAAGGGAATCATGATCATCTTACTGAAGCAATGAAAAAACTTACAAGACGCAGAGATTTGACGGTTGAAATGTTAAATGCAATACCTGGAATTTCCTGCGTAAAACCTGAAGGTGCATTTTATGCTTTCCCAAAATTGGAGATGAAGCAACCTGATGCACATTTTGTTAGTGAATTAATTCGTGAAACTGGAGTTGTAGTTGTTCCCGGCAGCGGTTTTGGTGAAGTTCCCGGAACAAAACATTTTAGGGTTGTGTTTTTACCTAACGAACAGATACTTGAAAAAGCTTACAAAGCAATCGGTGAATTTTTTGTTAAGTATAGGGAAAAATATCCGGATTTGGTGGAAGTGTAATTTTTTTAGGATTTAGAATAAGTCATTTCGAACGACCTGCCCGTTGATGCTGTCAACCTGCCTGCGGTAGGCAGGGGCGGGAGAGAGAAATCTGCGCAGGAATTCTTGAAAGATTTCTCACCGACTAAAGTCGGGTTCGAAATGACTCTTCTATTTTAATTTCGATATTTTCCTTTCTTGATTGGCTAAACCTCTTTATCTATATTTGAACCTCATTTAATTCATTATTATTAGACAGAAGTTGTGGATAATTGTAAAGTAACGACGCTCTCGAATGGTGTAAAGATTGTATCGGAATTCATTCCTTATTTAAAATCATTTTCACTTGGATTTTGGTTTAATATTGGTTCGCGCGATGAAAATTTACGTAACAATGGAATTTCACATTTCATTGAACATATGTTGTTTAAAGGAACCAAAACGCGGTCAGCGAAACAAATCTCAGATGAAATTGAATCTTACGGCGGATATTTAAATGCGTTCACTTCCAAAGAACAAACTTGCTACTACGGCAGGGGATTATCAGAAAATTTTAAAAAAACTTTTGCAGTCCTTTCCGATATGATTCAAAATCCTTCTTTCAAAGATTCACATATCAGAAAAGAAGCCGGTGTTGTAATTGATGAGCTGAAAGATATTGATGATAATCCGGAGGAATTAATATTTGATAAGTTTGAAGAAGCAGTTTTTAACGGACACAGTTTAAGTTATCCGATTATCGGCACAGAAAAAAATATCCTTTCTTTTGACTCAAATACTCTTCACCAATTTCATAAAGCAAATTATCGTTCGGATAATTTATTAATTTCAGTTTCTGGCGCAATTCATCACGAAGAAGTTGTAGCCCTTGCAGAAAAATATTTTAAAGGCAAACGAACAACATCGGACCAAAAAAGAAAAAACTTTGTTAAACAGATTGTTAATGAATCTTTTATCGAAAAAGAAATTCAGCAGGTTCATTCAATTATCGGCAGAACAACTTATGGATTTCACGACCCGAGAAGGCACAAATTAAAAGTTCTTTCCGCTTTGCTTGGCGATGGCAGTTCATCAAGATTGTTTCAGGCAGTTAGAGAAAAGCTTGGAATGACTTATCAGATAAATACCTTTTTAAATTCTTATTTGGATGTTTCTGCATTTGGAGTTTATTTTTCAACTAATGAAAAGCAAGCAAACAGAGTAAATGAAATTGTTCATCGTGAATTTAGTAAGTTGAGGAACTTTGAAGTTAAAGAAAAAGAATTAAAGCGAGTTAAGGAGTATATAAAAGGCAACACTTTAATGAGTCTTGAAAGTACAACTAACAGAATGATAAGATTAGCAAATTCAATTTTACATTATGGCAAAGTTGTACCGATAGAAGATATACTTGAAAAAATTAATTCAATTACCCCGGAGGATATTTTAAAACTTTCAAAAGAAGTTTTAGATGAATCAACGTTAAGTAAAATAATCATTTGTTCAAAAGATAATTTATTAAAAAAAGCCGCTTAAAGTTTAAGCTTAATAATCTAAGAGTTAATTATGCCTAAAATAAATATTGATGGAAAAGAAATAGAATTCAAACAAGGTCAATCAATTATTGAAGCCGGAAGAGAAAATGGAATAGACATACCACACTTTTGCTGGCATCCCAAATTATCCGTTTCGGGTAATTGCAGAATGTGTTTGGTTGAAGTAGAAAAAATGCCAAAACTTGTAATTGCCTGCGCTACCACCGCTGCAGATGGAATGGTAGTACACACACAATCTGATAAGGCAATTTCTGCACGTAATGCTGTTATGGAATTTTTCTTAATTAATCATCCATTAGATTGCCCGATTTGCGATGAAGCAGGTGAATGTAAACTTCAGGATTATGCTTATCAACACAGCGTTGGCGAAAGCAGATTTGTTGAAGAAAAAGTTCATAAAGATAAACGCGTAGAGCTCGGTCCATTTGTTATGTTTGATGGTGAGCGTTGTATCTCTTGTTCACGCTGTATCCGATTTTCAGAAGAGATTGCAAAAAATCCTCAACTTACTTTTGTTAAAAGAGGTGATAGAGTTACAATCACAACATATCCCGGAAAACAATTTGATAATCCTTATTCACTTAATGTAGTTGATATTTGTCCTGTCGGTGCATTAACAAATCGTGACTTTAGATTTAAAGCACGTGTTTGGGATATGTCTCGCACGAATACAATTTGTAATGGCTGCGCTCGTGGATGCAATATAGAAATGTGGGTAAGAAATAATGAAGTATTAAGATTAGTTCCAAGACACAATGAGGAAGTAAATAGTTACTGGATGTGTGATCATGGAAGATTAAACACGTTTAAATTTATTAATGCTAAAGATAGAGTAGATGGTCCCCACTTACGGATTGAAGGTAATCTTACAAGAGTGGGCTGGGATGAAGCTTATGCACAAGCTGCATCACGATTAAAAGCATTTAATAAAGATGAAGTTGCAGTTCTCGGCTCTGCCTTTGCAACTGTTGAAGATAATTTTATTGCGGCTAAATTTGCTAAATCTGTTATTGGAACGGGACATTTGGATTTCGCACGTCATATTGATCCATCTTTTGGTGATGATATTTTAAGAAATGAAGATGTTACTCCCAATACCATTGGTGCTGAATTGGCTGGAGTTATTCCATCTAAAAATGGATTAGACTTTGATGGAATTATTAAATCAATACGCGAAGGAAAAATTAAAGCTCTTTATATTTTGGAAGATGACATTTTAAATGATAATCCTGAATTGGAAAATGTTTTTGCCAAACTTGATTTATTAATTATCAATGCAACCAATTTTAATAAAACATCAGCAATTGCTGATATTGTTTTTCCTGCGGCAACTTATGCAGAAAAAAATGGTGTGTTTGTTAACTTTCAGGGAAGGGCACAAAGATTACGTCCTGCAGTTGCAACGCTAGATATTGATCGTGCATTAGAAGGCATGTCGATGAGCAGATTAGATAAATTTGGAACCAAGTTTGATCGCTGGGCACAAGGCAAACATTATGATGCGAGATCAAGCTGGAAAATATTAACCGGATTAGCTTCTGCAATGGGGCACAAATTAAAATACAATATGGCTGAAGATATTTTAGTTGATCTCTCAAATTCGATCGATGCATTTAAAGGTTTAGATTATGATGAACTTGGAGAACTTGGTGTGCAATTAAAATCAGTAAATTCAAAATCTACTTTAAAACTTTAGATTATAAGGGATTAAAAATTAATGAATCCATTAGAAAATATTTTGTGGTCTATAATTAGCTTTTACAATTTTTTATTAATCAGAATTGTAATTGTTCTGGTGCTAATGTTATTAACAGCCGCTTATCTTGTTTATTTTGAGAGAAAAATAAGTGCCTGGGCACAAAACCGATTAGGGCCTAATCGTGTTGGTTGGTACGGTTTACTTCAATCATTCGCTGATGTTTTTAAACTTTTGTTTAAAGAAGATATCGTTCCCGAAGTTGCGAATAAAAAAATTCATACACTTGCACCTATGATAGCTCTTTTTGTGGCATTCACAACATACGCAGTTATTCCAATCGGACCGGGAATAACAATAGCCGGTTATTATATACCTATGGTAATTGCGGATGTAAATATTGGAATCCTTTACGTACTTGCTCTTACTTCGCTTGGCGTTTATGCAATTACCTTTGCAGGATGGTCTTCCGGAAGTAAATATTCACTGCTCGGCGGAATAAGATCTTCAGCGCAGATGATTTCTTATGAAATATCAATGGGTTTTTCTGTCGGCGGAGTTATTCTCTTAGCAGAATCTTTAAGACCGATGGCAATAGTTCAATCCCAATCAGGTTGGATGTGGAATGCATTTGTTCAGCCAATAGGATTTATAACTTTTCTTGTTTCATCATTTGCAGAAACTAATCGTTTACCTTTTGATTTACCTGAAGCGGAACCGGAACTTGTTGGTGGATACCATACAGAATACAGCAGTATGAAATTTGCCGCTTTCTTTTTAGCTGAATACGCAAATATGCTTATTGCAAGTACTCTGATTGTAACCTTATATCTTGGTGGCTGGCAGATACCTTATATTGAAACCTGGGGATTATCTTCTGGATTAGTTATCGCTTTACAAGTTGCCGGATTTTTTATAAAAGTTGGAGCGTTACTGTTTTTCTTTATCTGGGTTAGATGGAGCATCCCAAGATTTAGATATGATCAATTAATGAGTTTAGGTTGGAAAGTGATGTTCCCGTTATCATTACTAAATATTATTTGGGTCGCCATTTTAATCATGATCTTTAAACTATAATTTTTTTATGTTAAATAATGAATAACAAAAGAAATTGCTAACAGGAGTTTTGATGTCAAGTAATAACATACCACCCAAGAAAAGAATTAAAGATTTAACCTTTGGTGAAAAAATTTACATTCCGGAAATCCTTAAAGGACTATCTCTTACTCTTCAGACGATGTTTAAACCTAAATTTACAATGGAGTATCCTGAAGAAAAATTTATTCCACCGCAATCATACCGCGGCAGACCGGTACTTGTTCAGGAAGAAAATGGTGAAGAACGATGTGTCGCTTGCGGTTTATGTTCAAGAGTATGTCCGGCTTTGGCTATTGAGGTACAGGCGGCCGAGACAGATAGGGAAAAAGAAAGGTATCCAGTTAAGTTCGAAATTAATATGTTACGCTGCATTTTCTGTGGATTCTGCGAAGAGGTTTGTCCGGAAGAAGCCATCATTATGAGCAAAGATTATGAGTTAGCATTTACCAATCGGGAAGATGCAATTTACGGCAAGGATAAACTTTTAACTCCTGTAAATCAATTACAGGATAGAATTGATTTTCTAAGGCACTACAAATAAAAATTTTAAGTATCTAAGTTTAAATAAACTGGGGTAAAAAGAATTACCCCATTTTAAAAAAATAAATCCGATTATGTCTCTGGATTAAAAATGTTATCTAAAACACTAACAAGCGCCACCTATGGAATCGATGCCTATCTGGTAGAAGTTGAAACTCACGTTGAAAAACAAATTCCGGGGTTTATAATTGTTGGTTTGCCAGATAATGCAGTTAGAGAAAGCCGTGAGAGAGTAATTGCTGCTATTAAAAACTCGGATATAAAATTCCCGCTAAAAAAATTTACAATTAATTTAGCTCCGGCAGACATCAAAAAAGAAGGTAGTTCATTTGATCTTGCAATCGCAATTGGAATTCTTGCTGCTGAAGAAGTGGTGTCTGATAAATTTCTTTCAGATACAATATTTCTTGGCGAGTTATCTCTTGATGGAAAGCTAAGACATATTAAAGGTGCCTTACCAATTGCAGTTGAAGCAAAGAAAAAAGGTATTAACAAAATAATTCTTCCGAAAGAATCAGCAAATGAAGCCGCTATTGTTGATGATATTGATGTTTATGGTTTTGAAACTTTGACTGAAGTGATCGCTTTCCTTAACGAAGAAACTAATCCGGAAAAAACTTATACTGATAAGCGCGAATTATTTTCTGCAATTAATTTGTATCATTTAGATTTTGCGGATGTAAAAGGGCAGGAAAATGTTAAACGAGCTTTAGAAGTGGCCGCAGCAGGTGCCCATAACATTTTAATGATAGGGCCTCCAGGGTCAGGAAAAACAATGCTTGCAAAAAGGTTGCCTTCAATTCTACCACCACTTACTTTTGATGAAGCATTGGAGACAACAAAGATTCATTCGATTGCAGGTATATTGCCAAAACACAAAGCGATAATTACAGAAAGACCATTTCGAAGTCCGCACCACACAGTATCTGATGCCGCACTTGTTGGCGGCGGCTCATTTCCAAAACCGGGTGAAGTATCTTTTGCGCATTTCGGTGTTTTATTTTTGGATGAGTTACCTGAATTTAAAAAAAATGTTTTGGAAGTTTTGCGTCAACCGTTGGAAGATGCCAGAGTAACCGTAAGCAGATCAAAACTATCTTTAGAATTTCCTGCAAATTTTATGTTGGCTGCGGCAATGAATCCCTGTCCATGTGGCTTCTACACTGATCCAAATAAAGAATGCACTTGCTCTTTACCTCAAATTCAAAAATACATGGCTAAAATTTCTGGACCATTGTTAGATAGAATTGACATACATATCGAGGTCCCGGCAGTAAAGTACAAAGAGCTTTCATCAAAGTCATTTGGCGAAAAATCTGAAGATATTAGAAAAAGAGTAATACTAGCCAGAGAGATACAGCTTAACCGATTTAAAGATTTAAAACACGTTTTTAATAATGGTGATATGGGATCGAAAGAAGTAAGAACATTTTGTAAACTCGATGAACAGGGGGAGGAGTTATTAAAAATGGCAATGACCAAGCTAGGATTATCTGCCCGCGCTTATGATAGAATTTTAAAAGTAAGCAGAACAATAGCAGACCTGGAGAGCTCTGAAAATATTTTACCACAGCATATAAGTGAAGCAATCCAATACAGAAGTTTAGATAGAGAACTCTGGAAACATTAAGTAGATTTTACGTTAGTCACTTTATACAAAAGAACCTGATTAATACCTTTCATATTTATTTGCATTTTTATTTGAATAAAAATATATTTGTTGCTCGCTTTTAAATTAGCAATACTATGACTATGGGCGGACGCCGGAGTTGGAGAGCCGGGGCGGACTGTAAATCCGTTGGCA
>DAIRCT010000060.1:15743-18926 GCA_036796535.1 Ignavibacteriaceae bacterium | reverse complement strand
GGTTGAATGCGGCGGTCTTGAAAACCGTTAAGGATGCAAGTCCTTCCGGGGTTCGAATCCCTGTCTCTCCGCAATCATAAAATGGCTTGAAATGAGACGTAAAAACCTCGTTTTCAAGCCTTTTTCGCATCCTGTCCCCCACCTAATGTTAGCAAATACCCCCTTGTTTTACCTATTGATGAGACTTTTATGAGACCTTCCCTGTTAAACCTTGCTTCAAACACTTTAATAATTCAACGCACCATCTGACTTTTTCGTCATTACTTTCTTTATGAAGATTTTCATACTTTGACATATCAACGGATAGTAACTGAAGATTATATCCGTTCATTATTTCAAGCAATGCTTTTTGTACTTTTTCATTTACAGTATTGGCAATATCTTTTCCTAAAAGAATAGCTCCGCTAAGTTCATAATCAACTGCCAGATTAACAATATCTTGATGATCATAAAGTCTTTCCTCGTTTCCTGCATTTAAATAAGTTGTTATTATTAAATACAAGTCTTTAGCGTCTTTTGATCTAAGATCAGCAGACCTACTATACCAGGAAAATATTTTAAGCACTACCAAGCTTACAACTGAAGCCGCTTTAATTATTATTTCAGGATTACTTTGAATCAATAGATCTTCTGTGTTTGTAAAAGCATCTTCAAGTCCCATAACACTCATTTCTTTTTCATCTTTATCAGGCCAGGTAATAGTATCTCCATCGACGGATACTTTTCCAAAAGGTATAAAATCTAATAACATCCCTTTGTATGTAAAGCGATGCAGGATACTTTCACTTTTAACAAATCCCGCTTTTTCAATCTCATCTATCAATAGTCTATACTCATCCCAACTCCTTACCCTGACAGCAAAATCAATATCATTAGTCGCTCTGTACGATTTAATTGCATATATATAGTTAAGAATCATATCCCTAACAGTTGCACCGACTACAAAATAATCTATGCTCAACTCACCTGCTATCTTATTAATCCTGGTGAGTATCTCAAGAGTAAGCTTATCAATTTTCTGCGATATATCGTACAATTTCTTTCTCGTATATTAATTTTGCTGTTTCAATATTTCTGGGATCTCCAGTTGCAAGAAGATCTGCATATACCAGTATCGGGTGGGTCGTTTCCGGATAACTAAAATCCTTGAAGTTCCAGAATTTTTTCATCAGCACTAAATTCCCTTGCGGATCTCTTTTTAACCTATTTCTTAACACAAACTCCCCTTGCCGTTCTCCCATGTAAATTGTATAAATGTAGGGACGTAAGTAATTTGTCATTTTCTCTGCTGCAGCTTCTCCACCCCATTGAGCATCATAAAAATTCACATCCAGGTTTCTAAGTTGCTCTTCATTTATATAATATATACCAGTTAAAAACTTAGGCTTTAATTTATCCGGATATAATACAACCCATCTTTCTAATAATTCCTCTTTGTTAATTAACTTTCCCTTATTATCGTAGTCCGGCAAGTATCCCTGCTTCTCTAACTCTTTAAGTGTTATTTGAACTGTCCCGTGTGCTATTCCAGCTAGTGCAGCGATTTTTCTTATTGGCTCTTTTTCCAAACCAGGGTTGCACAGTAGAGCATATATGGTCTGTAATGCTGCGGCATAGAAAGGCCTCCTCACAGTTCGGAATCTTCTTACTTCATCAAGTTTGTTACCTTTAATTTTTATGAACAATGGTGGTACCTTGATATACGCATTCCCTGCTGTGTCGATTACATTTATTTCATTCTCCTCTATGACTTTCATTAATTCAGGGGTAATATATTCGGTTATTAATAATGGTATCCCAGTAACATTTCTTAAATTGTTTAACACAATGCCTAATCTTGCTTTATTAAGGAATAGTCGTACTTCTGCATTAAATATTAAATCATGTTCACCTATCTGAAATTTAATATCGACTTGATCTCCAAAAGCAATTATCCTTATTTTAAGTCCTGTCTCAGTCTCTAAATTTCTTATTGCTAGGTCTATTATGTCCCTTTCTCGAGGTCCCATTACAATTTCCTACTTGTCCAATGCTTGTTATTTATATTAATTATTGGTCAAATATAATAATTTTATTTAAAAAATCAATCTTTTTGTCCAATATTTATTGATGTATACAAGCGTTGGACATAAAACATTCCAGGGATAAAAACACGCTTGGTCTGATAAGGATTAAAAATAAGCAAATCGTGGGTTCGAGTCTTCTCAATTTAACTTGTAAAAGTTTGTAGTTAAATAAATTACAGGATTCCCCATTTTTAAGGATTTATAGTGGAATTAATAATGTAGATGGAAATCTAGTTGGTTAAATGTGCAGGGTTCATAAATAATTTGACAGGGTACCCTCTGCTAACTCAATCACTGCTCTCTTTAATTCCTCAGGTTCTAAAACTTTCACACCTTCACCCCGACTTACAATCCATCCTGCGATTTCACTTAAAGAGTTTACCGTGCATTCAAATATTACTGAACTATCTTCATTCTTTGTTATCTTCTGATCTGCAACTAACATTCGTGGATTAACTCTGTCTGCCCAGAAAGGGGACAGCCATAACTTAATTTTATGCTTTTCATCTCCGAGCCAGCTTTTCCAGGAATACTTAAATAAATCAGAAAACTTATATTCACTTTTTTCAAATCTTTGTCCGGTTGATTTTACTTTTACAATCTTATCGATCAGATACTGCTTCATTATTCCATCTGAGCCCGCAAGTAATCTCCAGCTTCCTTCATTCTGAAAAATCAACAACGGCTCAATTACTTTTTCCTTCTCTATCTTCGATCCCATCTTATTATAATCAATCTTTGCAACTTCTGTGTTATCGATGCATAGCTGCAGCAAGACAAGATTACTTAATGCTGATGTTCCTTTTTTTTCAACAAGCAAAGAAGTGGATCTGTCTAACGCATAATCGTTATGGTTTAATCCCACGTAATGAAGAATAATATCAACAAGCTTTTCTTTGGGTAGTTCACTTGCAAGACATACGCCTCTGTTCTTATGTGAATGCACATCAATCCCATAAGAGCGTAAATCCTGTAGATCTCTTTTTATTGTTAATTCCTCGACTTGAAAATATTCTGCCAGATCGAATGTAATAATGGGCTTGGGAAACTCTTCCGAAAGGCAAAGTCCCAGAATTTCTATCTGCCTCTTGAACTTGGACTGGAAATCAAACACAAG
>DAIRCT010000060.1:2310-15643 GCA_036796535.1 Ignavibacteriaceae bacterium | reverse complement strand
CAGGTAAAGGAGGTAAGCGAATCAGGAAGCGTTAATAATCTTTTCGTTTTCAACCTTTCAAAAAATTACGTTTTCTTTATGGACGGAGATATACTAATGGGTGCAAAACAAAACAGAGTATTAAATACCTCGGTTCTGTTGGCTCCGAATTCAAAAACAACTTTGCCGGTAAGTTGTGTTGAGCAAGGAAGGTGGCGCAGTGTTTCTTCTAAGTTTATGGACTCAGATAATATTACTCCGCCTAAAATCAGAGCAAGCAAATCCAGGAACGTAAGCGAAAATCTTCGTGCAAGATCTGAGTTTGATGCCGGACAGGGAGAAGTCTGGAAGAATGTTGAGGATTATCAGGTTGCATTCAGAGTTAATTCACCTTCGATGAGTCTGGCAGATGTTTATGAGAAAGAGAAAGATAACTTCGAATCATTTATAAAGAACTTTACAATAAACGATGATGCAAATGGATTGGCGATATTTTCCGATAAACAATTACTGAACATTGATGTATTTAACAGGACGGATATCTATCAGGAATACTTTCCTAAGATACTTAAAAGTACAGCAATGGAAATAGCGCAGCTTGATGATAAACCTAATGATATAACAGATGCAGAGGCAGCATTCAAAACTGTTTCAATATTTGATTCACTGGAAAAGATTAAATATACAGAACATCCCGGAGTAGGTTCAGGAAAAGAGAAGAGATTTGATACTGAGGAGCTTACAGGATTTGAACTAAGCTACAGAAACAATCTCATTCATCTTACTGCACTTAATATTGAAAAGAGAAAGGATAAGAGTTCCGATGGTAACAGAAGGAATAGAATTTATTAATGCGAGTCCCGATGAGGTAATAAACTATTTGCAGGATTTGGGAAGAGAAAAACTACGACTAAGTCCTGCAAATCTTAAAATTAAATCAGACAGCAAGTTCTTAATACTAAGTGTAATGGATAAAGGAGTGGAAGATTATCCGATAAGGAAATCATTTCTTTATAAATTACTAAAGTGGTATTCGTTCCCGATGAATCAGCTATACAGATTATCTAATGAAACACTGATATCAATCTGTAATGATTATTTAATTAACATCAACAGGGAATTTGTGAATGTAACTATTGAAAAAGGAGAAGCACTTACAATTACGAGTCCAGATTACAATGAGATTACCGATCTTGAGGTAATTAAGAAATGTGCGGATCTGGGGGTCCGCACTGTTTCCAGGAATGATTTTATGATGCGGATTACAACTGAAGAAATGTTAAAGTTCGAAGCAG
Source organism: Ignavibacteriaceae bacterium (assembly GCA_036796535.1). Lineage (GTDB taxonomy): Bacteria > Bacteroidota > Ignavibacteria > Ignavibacteriales > Ignavibacteriaceae > IGN3. Next base: position 14,369 of record DAIRCT010000060.1, on the reverse strand, counting down.
TAAAAGGAGATAATTGTGGGATCGGATTAAATGTCATCAACTCCGAAACAGGTTTTAGGACTTTAAGTGTTGCTCATTTTATATTGAGGTATGTTTGCTCAAACAGAGCTATAGTTAGAATAGACAATGAAGCTAACGAACGAGTGCATTACGGTTACAAAGAAAATGAACTGCAAGAATTTTTAGATGAGCAAGTTGAGTTAGCTCTTCTTAAACAAAAAGATGTTGCAAACTCGATAAAGAATCTTTCAAATAAATCTGCAGCTAAGTTCATTGAAAGTGTTAACAAAAGAGTTGAATTATATCTGGGTAAAAATGAAAGCAAAGGTTTTTTAGGTGAATTGAATGAGAAATCAACATTGTATGATTTATTTAATGCGATTACCAATAAAGCAAAGAAGTATGATCTGGGAAAAAGAGTTTTACTTGAAAATCTTGCGGGTGATTTAATACTAAATTGAAATTACTTAATAATATAAACCGGGATTTAATAAAATGACCAGAAGAATGAAGCTTATTTTAACAAGACCATTCGATGATAGTCTTGAAGCATTTGTTAACTTCAGGCGGGGCACAACAATCAAATCAGCACATAACCAAAAGGGTTTAACAAAGGATGATCTTGTTGATGAGTGGGAAAAGTTTTGGGAAAACATTTATATGATACCAGGAAGAAAAATCTGTTCGGGTAATTATCCTAATTAGTAGAATTAAAATTATTAGACTTAATCAAATCCTTTTTTTAATTTGTAATGTAATTTTTGATAATCATTGTCTTTATAAATAAGTACTGTAGATTGTAATAAAATTACACTCCCCTTATATTTTATTTGTTTAGCGGGGGTGCTGAGTTGGTGGGAAAACCTGGATTTTAATTTCTTATATCACTTAAAAAAGAATCTGAAATATTATGGATATTTTCAATTTAAGAGATAAAACAATTTCTGATTATGAAGCCTTCCTCAAAAGTTTTCTAAAGATAAATGATGCAAGGATACGAGAATTCGTTGATAAAGAATTAACGAAAGGAGCATTGTGGCCGGAATCAATTCTACAACTTAACCCTTCCTATAAGTTTGGTTCGAAAATTAGAGAGTTATGTGAGAATAAAATTCTACATCCAGAGTGCAGCACCTTCTTTGGTCCAGAATTAAAACTATACCAGCACCAAGAATCCGCCATTCATAAAGCGCAACAAAAAGAAAATTATATATTGACTACTGGAACAGGATCAGGTAAAAGCTTGACCTATTTAATTCCAATTATAGATAGTGTTCTTAAAAACGGACCGGAGAATAAAAGTGTTAGGGCCATAATAATCTATCCAATGAATGCCCTAATTAATTCTCAATACAAAGCTTTAGAAGATTTTAGAGCAGGAAGAGAATTCCCGGTTACTTTTGCAAAATATACAGGTCAAGAAAAAGAAGAATTAAGACAGAGGATCAGAGAAGATAAACCGCACATAATTCTCACCAATTATGTTATGCTTGAGTTGATGCTGATTCGTCCAAAAGAAAACATTTTTGTTGACTCATTACTCTCAGATATTCAATTTTTAGTATTGGATGAATTACATATTTATCGTGGCAGGCAAGGGTCTGATATTTCCTATCTTATCAGAAGGTTAAGAGAAAGAAGCGGCAAGAAAGATCTCATATGTATCGGAACTAGTGCAACAATGGCAGTTGGTGATGACAGAATTAAAAAACAAGAGGCTGTTGCTGCAGTTGCTTCAAAATTATTCGGATCGAATTTCAAACCTAATAATGTTATTGACGAAACTCTTGTAAGAAAAACTAAAATCACCAACCCATCTAAAACTGATTTAGTAAGCGGCTTACGAATTCCCATTAGTGAATCAATTAGTGTCAATGAATTCGTTGAACAGCCATTGTCAGGCTGGATTGAAGAATATTTTGGGTTGGAAGAAAGAGATGGTTTCTTATATCGTAAGAAGCCAAAAGCATTGATAGAAGGAATTCGTGAACTTAGTAAAACAACAGACATAGAAGAGCAATTATGTGAGACTACATTAAAAAAATATCTTGATATCGGCAGTAAGCTCAAGACAGAAGATAAAAGCACAATATTTCCTTTCAAAGTTCACCAGTTTATTTCGCAGGGTGGTGCAGTTTATTCCACCTTAGACGAACCTGCTAAAAGAAATTTGACTTTAGATGGGCAAGTATATTGTGAAGTTAAAGGTGAAAAAAAATATTTATATCCGATTTCTTTTTGCAGAGAATGTGGACAAGAATATTATTTGGTTGATTTTAAAGAGAATGATAAACAGTTTTTACCAAAATCACCGTTCTATGGTGATGACGAACAATATAGTAATCAGGGGTATCTGCTTTTAGACACTGATGGAATTTGGGACAAATCGTTAGAAGAAAACCTACCAGAAAATTGGTTTACGCCAAATGGTCAAAATTTTAATCAAAATTATCGAGACTATATACCCAAGGAATATGTTGTTGATACACTCGGCAGAATCTCCAGTGATATTAATAACGGAGTAAAAGTATGGTTTTTGAAAACTCCATTTCTTACTTGCCTAAGATGTGGCGCAGTTTATACAAAACATATAAAAAATGATTTTAGAAAATTATCTAGATTAAGTAGTGAAGGTCGAAGTAGCGCTACTACTGTTCTGTCAGTATCTGTCTTGGACTCAATGTATAAGAACCCTCGCATTAGTGAATCAGCAAGAAAAGTTTTGAGTTTTACTGACAATAGACAAGATGCATCTCTTCAATCAGGACATTTTAACGACTTTCTCCAGGTTGCGATTTTAAGAGCAGCGATTTTTAATGCAGTTTCAGTAAGTGATTCACTTAATTATACAAACGTTGCGTTTAGTGCATTCAATCAGCTTAACCTGCCGTTCAATGATTATTCGGATAAACCTGTAATTGATGAAGAAAAAATAAAAATAGTTAATAATACTCTGACTGAATTATTTGAATATCGAATATATGAAGATCTGCGAAGAGGCTGGAGAGTAAACCAACCTAATCTGGAGCAGTGTGGTTTGTTAAAAATTGAATACGATGGACTAAGCAGAATATGTAAAGATGATTCTAAATGGAATTCCATTAGTCTTTTGAGAGATTGTTCATCTGATAGAAGAGAATTCATAATAAAATCTTTCCTGGATCATATAAGAAGAAACCTGGCTATCGACACTGATACCTTAGATGGCCAAAAGCAACAAGTATTAAGAAAGAAAGTTCGTGAACATATAAATGAAAAATGGGGTTTTGATGAGAATGAATTACTTTATGAAAGCAACAGGTTTATTCTAAAAAGTAGAACTAAGCCTGATAAAAGAAGAGATCAAAGTCTTTCTGATAGAAGTGGACTTGGAAGATTTCTAAGGTCAAATAAAATATGGGCTGATAAAACAAATAGGCTAACTAAGGATGAATATAATAGTTTCTTAGAAGATTTTTTAAAACTACTGGAAGGAAACGGTTTCATAGTTATAAAAGAGGATAGTAATCTTAAGTATATCCAACTGAGAAATAGTGCTCTGCTGTGGAGAAAAGGAGATGGCAATCCTCCCCCACCAGACCCAATCCGTTCTAGTTATTTTGAAACAAGATTTTCAGATTCAATTATTAGAGATACGAATCAGTATTTCAAAGTTTTTTATTCTGAAGTTGCATCAAAATTAAAATTACTGTTAGCTAAAGAGCATACCGGCCAGATTGCTAATTATAAGCGTGAAGAAATAGAAAAGAGATTCAGAACTGGAGAGATATCAACACTATTTTGTTCTCCAACAATGGAATTAGGTATTGATATTGCTGATCTAAATGTAGTACATCTAAGAAATATACCTCCGAATCCAGCAAACTACGCGCAAAGGAGTGGGCGTGCCGGTAGAAGTGGTCAACCATCTTTCGTAGTATCTTACTCAGGATTTGGGAATCCACACGACCAATATTTTTTCAAACGTCCAAACTTAATGGTTGCTGGAAATGTTGTCCCTCAGAAATTCGATATTACAAACGAAGAATTAGTTAAAGCTCACCTTCATTCAGTTTGGCTCGCAAAGACAGGAGTTGATTTAGGAAATTCTGTTTTGGATATTCTTGATGTGGCTAATTCAAAAGACAATTACCCAATCACTGAAGGTAAGAAATCACTACTCCAATTATCGGAATCAAAAATAAAAGATTGTCTTATAAGCTTTAATCAAATTATATCTGATAACTATGATGAGTTAATTAAAACTTCTTGGTTTAGTGAAGAATGGTTGGAAAATATTCTAAAGAACTCACTCGAAGATTTTGATGCTGCGTTTAACAGATGGAGGGAAATGTACAAAGCTGCAATCGCTCAGCGTAATGAAGCCCGCAATGTTGTTGATAATGCGGATATACAAAAAATAGATGCAAAAAAAGTTTTTTCTGCTGAAAGGCGAGAGTCCGAGGCTAAACGACAGATTAAGTTGTTATTGAATCAGACACAAGATCTTTCAGAATCGGATTTTTATCCCTACAGATATCTCGCTAGTGAAGGATTCTTGCCGGGATATAATTTTCCAAAGCTGCCGGTACGAGCATTCATCCCCAACAGAATCGGTGATGGTGAGTTTATTGACAGGCCAAGATTTTTAGCAATTAGTGAATATGGCCCAAGAAATATTATCTATCACGAAGGGAAAAAGTACAGAATAGTTAAAAGTTATTTGCCAACTGGATCTGCAGAGGAAAGATACACCTTTGCTAAACTTTGCCTTCAATGTGGATATATTCTTGAGGGGAATGAAGTTGAATCCCCTAAATGTGTAAACTGCAATTCTGAACTTAATGGACAGACTTCCGAAGATCTACCAAAGTTGTTAAAGATGAATAATGTTTCAACATTTCCTATTGAGAAAATTACAAGTGATGAAGAGGAAAGAATTCGAGAGGGATATCTAATAACGACCCATTATAAATTTCCTCCCGATTCTAAATCAGTTAAAAAAAGTGTAGCAACAGTTAAGAGCAAAAATGGAGAGCCTCTCTTCAATCTTACTCACGTAACATCAACCCAGTTATTCAAAATCAATCACGGATTCAAAAGAAACGACGGACAAGGATTTGCACTTGATACTTCAAATGGTATATGGTCAAAGAAAGATGATATGGATACCGCAGAATCCACTGATGAGCAAAGTTCTTCAATTGACAGCAATGTTAAAATCTATGTTGATGACACAAAAAATATTTTACTTCTTCAGCCATTGAAAAAAGAATTGCTTACGGAAGAAGTTCTTGCATCATTTGAAAGTGCATTCTTGCGTGGAATACAGGAGTATTTCCAAGTTGAAGAAATGGAACTTTCATCTGAAAGAATAGGAAAGGATGATAATAGAAGAATACTAATTTATGAGGTATCGGAAGGTGGTCTTGGAATATTAAACAGACTGATAGAAGAACCTAACATTGTTTCTGAAATAGCCAAAACTGCTTTAGATATTATACATTATTCAATTGATGACAAAAATAATCTCAACGATACAAAAGATGACTGCGTACAAGCTTGCTATGAATGTTTGTTATCTTATTCAAACCAAAGAGATCACAAGATTTTAGACAGACACTTAGTTGCTAAAATATTGCCAGAAATAATTCAGGGAGTTACATTAAAAGGATCAGCTACCAGAGATTATGAACAGCACTACCTTTATCTGAAAAGTATAACTGATACAAGAAGCGAGCTGGAAAGAAAATTTTTATCCTATTTGTATAAAACAAAGTTAAAATTACCCGACCACGCTCAACAAAATCTAAGCGATTATTATACCTGTCCGGATTTTTATTACAACGATGGCAAAGTCTGTATTTACTGTAATGGTTCAGTTCACGATGCACCAGACCAAAAAGCTAACGATGAAAAAATTTACAGTGATATCAAACAATTAGGTTATCGGGTTATTGTTATCTACTATAAAGATAAGATAGAAGATCAGATCGCAAAATACCCAGGTGTATTTGGAGTTGGTAATGCCAGATAAATTTAATGTAGGTTCAATTGTTAAAACAAGAAACAGAGAATGGGTTGTTCTACCTTCTAATGATGAAGATACGGTATTGCTTCGACCCCTGGGTGGCAGTGAAAAAGAAATTAGCGGAATTTATCTGCCTCTTAATCTTGAAAAACTAGAACCAGCAACTTTTCCCAAACCTAATCCTGATAAAATTGGCGATTTAATATCTACCAGGCTTTTACGAGATGCAGCGAGATTAACTTTCCGCAGTGGTGCTGGTCCGTTTCGTTCATTAGGAAAGTTATCTGTTAGACCAAGACCATATCAGTTCGTTCCCCTGCTGATGGCCTTAAGACAAGATGTAATAAGAATACTAATTGCTGATGATGTTGGTGTTGGTAAAACTGTTGAAGCACTATTAATAGCCCGAGAATTATATGACCGAGGAGAAATAAAGAGCATTGGCATAGTCTGTCCTCCACATCTGTGTGACCAGTGGCAAAAAGAAGTTTTGTTAAAATTTAATCTGAATGCAGTTATCATAAGATCAAATACTATTTCGCAACTTGAGAGAGCTTATTCAGATAATTCTGTCAGTGTATTTAGTTATTATAATTTTTTTATTACAAGTATTGATTTTATAAAATCTGATAAACGTCGAGATACATTTTTACAAAACCTTCCAGATCTTGTAATTGTTGATGAAGCGCATACTTGTACCAAGCCAATTGATAATGATAAGACCCAACAGCAGAGGTACGAGTTAGTCTCTGATATTGCAAAAGCAAAAAAGACCAATCAGAATTTAATATTACTAACAGCTACACCACACAGTGGTAAAGAAGAAGCCTTCCTTTCATTGATAGGACATCTTAAAAGTGATTTTACAAAATACGACGTTTCTTCTATAAGTACAGAGGAAAGAATTGAATTAGCAAAATACTTTGTTCAGAGGAAAAGAGGAGACGTTGAAAAATGGGTTGGTGTTGACACTCCATTTCCAAAAAGATTTTCCGAGGAAGAATCATATAAGCTTTCACCGGAGTATGCAGAATTATTCAGCGATGTTTACAAGTTCCTTCTTGGTCTGTTAGTTGGTAAAGATAAACTCGCAGCACACAAACAAAGAGTTCGTTACTGGGCAGCACTAGGACTCTTACGATCAGTAATGAGCAGTCCTGATACAGGTGTTAATTCATTGATGAACCGTATTGCAAAACTCAAAGATGTTTCCACCATCCAGGAAGAATTTGATGATACGTTGTACCGCGAATTAGTAACCGATCCTATCGAAAAAGAAACTACCAGCGATCTTGACCCTTCCACAATAGTCCAGGAAGCTGAAGAAGAATTTTCGGATTATGAACGACGTAAATTAAAAGATTTTGCACTAAGATTAGAAAAACTGAGAGGTGATAAAGATGCTAAGCTTAAAAAACTTATATCTTTATTGAAAAAATTTATTGCTGAAGGATTTAGACCTATTGTTTTCTGCCGATTTATTGCAACATCGGATTATGTTGCTGCTCAGTTAAAGAGTGTATTCCCTGCTCATCAAATACTTTCTATAACAAGCGAACTAAGCGAAGAGGAACGCGAAGAAAAAATTAACTGGCTTGGTGAGTATGATAAAAGAATATTAGTAGCAACTGATTGTTTATCTGAAGGAGTAAACCTTCAAGATCACTTTGATTCCGTTATTCATTATGATCTCCCCTGGAATCCAAACAGGCTTGAACAACGTGAAGGACGTATAGATCGATTCGGTCAGAAGAAAAAAGAAGTAAAAACTGTACTTCTATATGGAGAAGATAATCCGATTGATGGCGCCGTATTAAATGTTTTAATAAGAAAAGCAGTTAAAATTCATAAGACACTCGGTATAACTGTTCCCGTTCCAATGAATAGTGAAACCGTAATTCAATCTGTGATAAATTCTCTTTTTATGAGAGAGGATCAAAAGGTTCAATTATCACTGGACTTTGGTCCTGAATTTCACCTGGAACAATTTAATGCTGAGTGGGATAGAAATGCAGAGCGAGAAAAGGAAAGCCGAAGCAGATTTGCACAACACAGTATAAAACCTGAAGAAGTTTCTAAAGAGCTGGAAGAAACTGATGTTATTCTTGGTAATCCCGAGACGGTTAAAGAATTTATTATTACATCAACAAAAAGACTCGGTGGAAGTGTCTCAGTGCGAAATGATGGTGTAACTCTTAATCCTAATGGGTTCCCTGCTTTACTTAGAGAAAAAATAAAACTCGATGATAAAATAGATTTAGCATTTGATTTTCCTATCCCTGAAAAACATATAGAAGTAGGTCGTAACCATCCACTCACATCTGCTATCGCAGAATACATTTTGGAATCTTCTTTTGAAGTTGAAAACAATTCACATATTTATAGAAGCAGTGCAATAAGAACTGATAAGGTAGATAAAATAACATCTTTGTATCTGCTAAGGGTTCGTTATCTGATTGAATCCCCCCGATCTCAAACCTCTCTGCTCGCTGAAGAGCTGGTTTCATTTGGTTTTTGTGGGGATGTAAATGATCCAAATATTTTCTCAGATGTTGAGGCAAATGATCTTCTTGCTGAAATAAAAGCCTCCGAGGGTTTAGACTCTGATTACGCTAAGGAACTTATAGCGGAAGCATTAAAGTCTTACGACAAGCTTGATAAACATCTTAAGACCATAATTGATTCAAGAAAAGAAAAGTTACTCACTGCACATACACGTTTAAGGAAAATCACCAAAGAAAGTAAAGTTGAAGTCAAGCCTCAATTCCCTGTTGATGTGCTTGGAATTATCATTCTTGTTCCAACACCTAAGGGAATTAGTTAATAAAATATTTTACATTAGGAATATGAAAACAGAACTATCAGAAATAATTAAAAAATTTGCAATTAGTAAAGATTATTTTTCAATCGATCAATTGAGAGATCATCTTAATTTGCTTAAGCTGGATTATTCAGATATAACAATTAAAAAGTATTTGAAAAATCTCAGTGATCAGAAAATTATATTCTCTGCCGGTCGTGGTTACTACTCTACTATATCCAAAGTTATTGAATTAAGTGATGAACAGATAAACCCATTGATTGAAACCCTCAAGCAAAATTATCCGCTTATTAAGTTTTCTGTATGGAGTACAAAAAGCATCAGATTTGCTTTCCATCATTTGCAGAATATTTTTTATACTTTTATCTCTGCAGATAAAGAAGCATTAGTTTTTATACGGGATTTTCTTATCGAAAAAAAATATGATGTTTACTTAAATCCATTGCCTGACGAACTTGATAAAAATGTTGTATTAAAGGATGGCTCTATCATTCTCAGACCATTAATTACCAGAAGTAAGGCCGTAAGTAATATTGCTTCAATTGAACAAATTCTAATTGACCTCTATGTTGAAAAAGACAAGCTCAGACTGATTGATAAATCTGAGTATAATAGAGTTTTCTCGTATATCATAAACAATTTTAGAATCAGCATAAGCAGCCTTTTAACCTATGCTGAAAGACGTAAAATTCAATCAGAAATCAAGCTTTTGATAACAAAATATACTAATGCCACTTTTAGCTAATTAGTGGCAAAGATATAATTATGATAAATACGGAGTGTTTTAATAAGGATTGGCTCGATAGAATTAGGAAGGAATTTCCAAAGATTGATCCTTCAATTCTTGAGAAAACTATTTATGCTTTTCACCTGCTTTCGCTTTTAGCAGAGCAGAAGATTGATTTTATTTTTAAAGGTGGAACTTCACTGCTGCTGCTATTGCCGGAACCAAGACGACTCTCAATTGATATCGATATCTTGACTACAATTTCAAAAAGTGAATTAGAGACAAAACTGAAAGAGATTGTTAATGACCCGCAATTTACTGAGTGGGCTGAAGATCCCAGAACTGCAACAAAAGTACCAAAAAAACATTATAAACTATTCTTCAATTCTATAATTAATCCAAAAGATAAAGCTTATGTTCTGCTCGATGTTCTTTTCCAGGAGAATCCTTACCCAAAAACGAATTCAAAGATTCTCCAAAGCAGATTTGTAACAACTTCTTCAAAAACCGAAATTCAAATTCCAACTATTAACTCAATTCTTGGGGATAAACTTACTGCTTTTGCTGCCAATACGATTGGAGTTCCGCTGCAAATTGGGAAGGAGATGCAATTAGTAAAACAAATTTTTGATGTCGGTGAACTTTTTAATTATGCTGATGATATAAAAGAAATTGAAACATCATTTAAGCAATTTGTTGAAATAGAATCTTCGTACCGTGAAAAATCTTTTACATCCGAGGAGGTAATTAAGGATTTATATAATCTTGCATTTCTCATCTCTCAATTTAAAGTAAAGGGTGGAATAGAAAACGAAACAATTAATGAGATATTTGCCGGAATGCAGCAGATGCGATCACACCTTATATCTGGCGTATTCAATCTCGAACAATTAAAAATTGCTGCCGCAAAGACTGCTTGTATTGTTTCCGCGTTTGGCAAGGATATTTCTTTACCAGATATAACGCGATATGATATATCAAAATTAACAGATATTAAGCTCTCTGAGGAATTACGAATTTTAGAACGGCTAAAAAATGTTTTACCCGAAGCATATTACTACTGGCAACTCATCCAGAGAGATTTCGAATGAGATTAATCCTTTTAAATCAGTCTAATCCGTGTCATCCGTGTTCTATTGTCTTATGGATTTTAAGATGAAATTCACCACAATAAAATCTGAAGGCGGGTTAATTCCTTTTGATATACTGGAGAAGATTTACTCCGGTGATATCATTGGTCAATCTGCAAAAGATTTTGGAATTGAAAATGGAACTGTTCTGGATGAAATTTCTAAATCCTGGAAAGCTGCCCGTACTTTTTATGGTGCATTTCAGTTAAGATTAAACAGACTAAAACCTGATGATTCGACTATAAGAGATACTCGTGAACAATGGATAATTCCACTTCTTGAATCTCTTGGCTTTCCCAATGTTACTTACTTTGCTAAAGCTGATGAGGTTGCCGGAAAAACTTATGCTATCTCTCATCGCGCAAATGATAACAGAGAAAGTTTACCCATTCATATCGTTGGTATAAATGATAATCTTGATAAACGCGCTGAATCCGGTCGCCCTCGTTTAAGTCCTCATTCGTTAATGCAGGAGTTTCTAAACCATACAGAACATCTTTGGGGAATTGTTACAAATGGTTATTCGCTCCGGTTACTTCGCGATTCATCAAAAATATCCAGACCTGTTTTTATAGAATTCGATCTTCAGCAAATACTTGAGCAGGAAAAATTTAATGAGTTTGCTCTGCTGTTCAGATTAATTCATTATACACGCCTTCCAAAACATCAAGATGATGCTGCAGATTGTTTAATTGAAAAGTATTATAACGAAGCAATAAATACTGGTGGCAGAGTTAGAGATAAACTTCGTGATGGTGTTGAGGAAGCATTAAAAGTTCTTGGAAATGGTTTTATAAATCATCCTGATAACAAATGGCTGCGTGATGCAATATCACAAAACGATATTAAAGCGATCGAATATTACCGTCAATTACTCAGACTTGTTTATCGTTTACTTTTTTTAATGGTTTCTGAGGAAAGAAATCTTGTTGGTCCAAGTGATCCTAAAAAAGAACCAATTTATTATAACTTCTATTCTATAAACCGACTAAGAGAACTTTCGCACACTTTCATTCCTGGCATTAGTAAGCCTTCTGATCTCTGGGAAAGTTTGCTTGTTACCTTTAAACTTTATTCTGATGAAGGTTATGGTGAAAAGCTCAGTATTGCCGCATTGAATGGTGACCTTTTTGGTCAGCACGCAATTCCTTATTTTGAAGAATGTAAACTATATAACAAAGATTTACTTTCTGCTGTTAAGCATATTTCGCAATACGAAGAGAATGGAAACAAAAGAAGAATAAATTATCTCGCTCTTGATGTTGAAGAGCTTGGGAGTGTATATGAAAGTCTTCTTGACTTCCATCCTGTTTTAAACCTCCCTCGCCCTTTGGGAGAGGGTTGGGGTGAGGGCTTTCAGCTTGTGTTTGG
>DAIRCT010000060.1:0-2210 GCA_036796535.1 Ignavibacteriaceae bacterium | reverse complement strand
GCAATTAGAGATGTAATACAGCGTTGTATTTATGGCGTAGATCTAAATCCTCTTGCTGTTGATTTATGCAAGCTTGCTTTATGGCTTGAGGGTCATACAAAAAGTAAACCGCTCAGTTTTCTTGATCACAGAATAAGAAACGGCAACAGTTTAATTGGTGCTTTTTCTTACGAGCAGATTAAGAAGGGAATTCCCGATGAAGCCTTTAATCCCGTAACCGGAGATGATAAAAAAGTTGCTCAGTATTTTAAGAAACGAAACAAGGAAGAAAGAAAAGGACAGCTCAGTCTTTTCGCTCCGGCTGTTTCTGATGATATTACAACGCTCTCAAAAAGTTTTTCACTGTTTGATGAATTGAGTATTGATACGACCGATGATTACCACAAAGCTGAAGAAGAGTTTAATAAATTAAAAGACAGCCCGCAGTGGTTGCGTGAATGGCATCTGTCAAATATCTGGACTTATGCTTTCTTTGCACCGCTTACTGATATTGATGACAGAACTGTTCCCACGCACCAGCAATTGCTTAATTACTTATCAACTCCGAATTCTCCAAATGCACAATTGATTGGTAAAGCTGATGCTGCTTCATTAAAGAATAGATTCTTTCATTGGTTTTTAGAATTTCCAGATGTGTTTGCTAAAGGTGGATTTGATTGCATTCTTGGCAATCCACCTTGGGAGAAAATAAATTTTGAAGATAAAGAATTTTTCGCTACCCGCGATAATGAGATTTTTCAAGCTGAAACAAAGGCTCTCCGTCAAGAATTACTAAACCTATTATCACAAAAGAATCCTCAATTGTTTGAAGAGTATTCTGAAGAAAAAAGATTTCACGATATACAAAGTATATTTTTTAGATTTAGTGGATTGTTCCCATTAACTGGCGTAAGCAGAGTAAATCTTTTCTCCGTATTTGCTGAACTATCTTTTAAATTAATTAATGAATTTGGATACAACGGTATATTAGTACCAACCGGCATAATTACAGATGATAATAATAAAGTATTCTTTTCAACACTTCTTAGAGAGCAAAATATTTCATCTGCATATGATTTTGAAAATAGAGAAGGAATTTTTCCAAATGTTCATAGAAGTTATAAATTTTGTTTATTAACTCTAAGTAAAGCTAAACATAAATCGCAATTTGCATTTTACCTGGGAAATGTAAATGACCTTAAAGAGGAAGATAGAGTCATTGAACTTACTTACGAAGATGTGCAAAATATTAATCCTAATACTTTAAGCTGTCCGGTTTTCAGGAATAAGAGAGATGCCGAGATTGCTAAAAGAATTTATAAAAAAATTCCAATACTTTTATACGAGAGTGGAGGCAATAAAACTGAATGGAAGGTTGAGATTAAAACACCTTTCAATATTTCAAATGATTCTGGATATTTTAAGAAAATAGATGAGAAAGATGAAAATGATGTTCCATTTTATGAATCTAAGATGATTCATCAATTTAATCATAGATATAGTACATTCGAAGGGTTGAGTGAGGATGATTTAGATAATGGAAGATCAAAAATTTCTGAAATAAATCAGTATCAAAAAAATGATTTTGAGGCTATTCCTAGATTCTGGTTAACTAATCAACTGCTTGAAGAAAGATATGGAGTAGCTGAATGGTATCTTGTATATAGAATGATAACAAGTCCAACAAATGAGAGAACTCTTATAGCTACTGTAATAACTCGGGCGGCTTGCAGTAATTCACTTTCTCTGATACAAAATGTAAATGCCACTGAGGTTTTATATCTGTGTTCAAATTTCAATACATATCTAATCGATTATATTGCACGTCAAAGTGTCACTGGTATGAATTTTAATCATTGGATATTTAAACAATTACCTATAATTCCAAAATCAACCTATTCCAAAAGCGAGAAGGAGTTTATAGAAAAACGGTCAATAGAATTACTTTATACTTCCAACAGTTTACAAATATTTGCTCAAGAAAGTGGATATGAAGGACATCCATTCATTTGGAATGAAGAGCGTCGTTTCCTAATTCGCTGTGAGTTAGATGCACTCTACTTTAAACTCTATGGCTTAAACAGAGAAGAAGTGGATTATGTAATGGAAACCTTCCCAATAGTAAAACGCAAAGACATAGATAAATACGGCGAGTACCGCACCAAGCGAGTAATCCTCGAAATCTTCGATGAAATGCTCGAGTGCGAAAAACAAGGTAAACAATACCAAAC
>DAIRCT010000059.1:0-19872 GCA_036796535.1 Ignavibacteriaceae bacterium | reverse complement strand
TTTAGGGTGAGTTGATTTGTAATGTTGAATATTCACACAGTCCTTTAAGGTTGTTATTAAATCATTAAGTTAAAAAATGAAAATAAATTTAGCAGGGAAGAAAAATGAATAAACTATCAATTGATAACGTAAACCTAAAAGGAAAACGTGTTCTTGTTCGCGTTGATTTTAATGTTCCTTTGGATGAAAATTTAAATATTACTGATGATACAAGAATTACTGAATCCTTACCAACAATCAAAAAAATTATTGTCGATGGCGGTAAAGCAATTTTGATGAGTCATTTAGGAAGACCTAAAGGCGGACCAAATCCAAAATACAGCTTAAAACCTACCGCAAAAAGATTGAGTGAATTGCTTGGCAAAGAAGTTAAACTTGCACCGGATTGTGTGGGACAAGAAACTAAAGCTATGGTTGATGCAATGAAAGACGGTGATGTTTTAATTCTAGAAAACGTTCGCTTTCATCCGGAAGAAGAAAAGAATGATCCTGCTTTTGCAAAACAATTAGCCGAGCTTGGTGATGTTTATATCAATGATGCTTTCGGAAGTGCACACAGAGCTCATGCTTCTACAGAAGGTATAACTAAGTTTATCAAAATTTCTGCAGCGGGGTATTTGATGCAGAAAGAGCTTGATTATCTCGGTGGTGCAATTACAAATCCTAAGCGCCCTTATGTTGCAATATTAGGTGGAGCTAAAATTTCCGGGAAAATAGATGTTATCAATAATTTGCTTAACAAGGTTGATACTTTAATTGTTGGTGGTGGAATGGCGTTTACTTTTTATAAAGCTATGGGAAAAGAAATTGGTACATCATTACTTGAAGCAGAAAAAGTTGATCTTGCAAAAGAAGTATTAGATAATGCAAAAAAATCCGGAATTAAATTCTTGCTTCCATCAGATGTTGTTGTTGCAAGTGAATTTAAAAATGATTCTCCTTCTACGGTTGTTAAAGTAGATTCAATTCCTGCTGACAAAATGGGATTGGATATTGGACCCGAAACAATTAAGTTATTTACAAATGAATTGATGAATGCTAAAACAATTGTATGGAATGGTCCAATGGGTGTTTTTGAAATGGATAATTTTGCAAAAGGTACTTTCGCTATTGCTAAAGCTTTAGCTGATGCAACTGCAAAAGGTGCTATCACTGTTATTGGCGGAGGTGATTCCGCAGCGGCAATTGCAAAAGCAGGATTAAAAGATAAAGTATCACATGTATCAACTGGCGGCGGAGCATCGCTTGAGTTTCTTGAAGGCAAAGCTTTACCCGGTGTTGTAGCATTAAACGATGTAAAATAATTTAAGGATTAGTTTGAGTAATTATTATCAGCCAAGAGGGTTTGGTGGATTTTTCACTTTCCCTCCAGTTATAAAAAATTTGTTAATCATTAATGGCGTTGTTTTCTTTTTGCAGCTAATAATGGAGAACTTAACTTTTAACGGATACCCTGCTTGGTATATTTTAAATCGATGGTTTGCATTAAATCCAATTTCGGGTTCTGATGGAGCAGGGCATCCATTTAATTTTCAGGTTTGGCAATTAATTACTTATCAGTTTATGCACGGCGGTTTTTCACATATCTTCTTTAATATGTTTGCACTCTGGATGTTTGGCGCCAGCATTGAAGATGTTATGGGCTCTAAAAAGTTTTTGATGTTTTACCTGTTAGCTGGTATAAGTGCCGGACTCTTTCAATTATTCCTGACTCCATTGTTAAGTAGCGCTCCTGCTGTAACAATCGGTGCTTCAGGAGCTATTTATGGCGTATTGATAGCATATGCCATGTTTTTCCCTGATAATTTAATTTTTATTTATTTCTTAATTCCTGTTAAAGCAAAATACTTAATAGGATTTTTAATCTTAATAGAATTCTTTGCAATAGATAGTGCATCCAGTAATGTTGCGCATTTAGCGCATCTTGGCGGTGCGTTGTTTGGATTTTTGTATATAATGTTTGATAAAAATAGTTATGTAGGCCTCAAAAATATTTTTAGAAAATCTTATTACAGCTCTTCTAAATCAGGTAAAAATATATTTGACAATTTCTCTTTTAAATCAAAAAGTTCAAAGCAAGATGCGGAAGATGCCAAGTTTTATGACGTTGATGATCGTCAGGAAACAAGCGAAATAACGCAAAGAGAAATTGATGAGATACTTGATAAAATTAGCCAGAGTGGTTATCAAAATCTTACTGAAAGAGAAAAAAGAATTTTATTCGAAGTAAGTAAAAAGATGAATAAAAATTGAAAAGATTTATTTTTATTTCTTCTGCGTCTGCAATCATTTTTTTATTTTTTTTATCCTGTGGACAAAATCCCGCCATTCCTGAAGAGGACTTTGTAAAAATTTATGCAAGCATGACAATTATGCAGGATACTTCATCACTTCAACAAAATGAGATTAGGGAAAAAGTTTTATCAAATTATCATTATTCAGATAAAGATTATGACAGGACAATTAAATTTTATAATTCCAATTCAGAAAGATGGCCTAAATTTTTTGATAAAGTTGTAGCGTATATAGAAAATTTGAGAGCAAAAACTAAGAAGGTCGAACTTTTAGTTTTGCCAAAGCGATACGTATTAAAGGATAACTAAATTCTTTTGGTAATCGTTCTTTAAAATTCTTAAGCGAATCAAACCCCTTCTCATATTCATTTTTAATCAAGATAAATTTCTCATAATCTATAATTCCCGTAATATCAATTTCAGGCACATAATCAATTATAGTTTCAATCTGCATTGATATTACTGCTTCAGTTAGCTTACGAAGTTTTGAAATTTCAGATAAGGAATATTTTTTCTTCAGAAGATTGTACGTCTCCAGAATATTTGGGGGAATCTTTTTTTCCGGTTTTGCTTTGGGTACAGTTGCGCTTTCCGTATAAGAATTAATTACTTCTAAAAAATCATTACCAATTTTATTAAACATTCTTTCATTAAATCCTTTTATCCCGAGCAATTCATACTTTGTCTTTGGTTTTACCTGAGAAATTTTTGAAAGCAGCGAATCCGGGCAAATAATATTTGGAGATTGCAGAAATTTTTTAGCTGCTTGTTCTCTCACATCGCGCAGCAGGTGAAAAAGTTCCAGGTTGGCGTCATAATCAACAGATCTTTTTATGTCTGTAATAAAAATATCTTTTTGAGGTAAAGATACTGTTGGAATTTTAAATAACTTTTTTTGTCCAATTTTTACTGGCTCAACTAAAGTTTCATTCTCAAGAATTCTTAATGCTTTGATAATATCATTTTGATTATATGCCTTAAGCGATGCATAGCATTTAAGTAATCGAAATTCTTGATTAACCTCTTTACCTAATGAAATATTAATTATATCCTTTTCACTTAATGAATCCTTAACCTCTGAAAGTAAATCCAATAAATTTTCTTTTATGTAGTTATAAGAAATATCTGATGTGCCTCTTTCGCGCAAGCAATAATCACATTTCCCGCAGGAATAATTTTCTGCGTCTTCACCAAAGTATTTTAAAATAAATTTGAATCTGCATTCACGGGTATAAACGTAATCAACCATCTTATCAAGTTTTTGTTTAGAGCTGATATAAAATTCATTTATCAATTTGTAATTAAGTCGCAGCTCTTCAGCTTTTACACGTGGTTTGGTCAGCGAAATTGTTTCTTTACCATCAGCTTTATTAAACTCTATAATCCCTAAATATTCAAGTGCCGATAAAGTATCATCAACTTCCTGATTAGTAAGTCCGGTTTCTCTTTGAAGTTCGGCAAAATTCACTCCGGTTTGTTTTACAAAAATCTGATTGCCTGAAGTTTTAATTAGATAGAGCAATGTATCTTTCATTAATTCATTACTCGTCTTCTTGATAAAACGCTTTAATCTATCTTGCTCAAAAATAATTTTTATTTTGTCTGATGATTTATATGCCGAATTTACTCTTAAATATCCAGCAGTCTCTAAATATTTTAATGATGAATAAAGAAGTGCAGGAGAAATATCTTGTTTTAAATAAAGTTTAATGTATTTAAGATTAATTAAAATTTCTTTTTCCGGCTGATTCCCCACAGCAATCTGTGCCGATTCACAAATTGCATCGTAAATATTTTTTATTAATTCTTTTGTTGGATATGAATTAGAAATAAAATAATTATGGATTTGAACATCACTTTCATCATAAAGTAGATAAGCAAAGGAGTTCTTTCCATCTCTGCCTGCTCTGCCAATTTCCTGATAATAATTTTCAATTGTTCCCGGCATATTAAAATGTATTACCAATCTAATATCTTTTTTATCAATTCCCATCCCGAAGGCATTAGTAGCTATTATTATCGGTACACGATCTTCAATAAAATCTTCCTGAATTTTCTTACGGATAATCGGATCGAGCCCTGCATGATAATATTGGCAATTAATTTTGTTCAATTGAAGAAACTCGGCAAGCTCTTCAGTTTTTTTTCTGGAAGATGTATAAATAATTGCCGGTGATTTATGCTGATGAATTAATTCTACGCAGCGCTCCTTTTTCTTTTTTGTGATTTCTGCATTAACAAAAAGATTATCTCTTTCAAATCCTTTAACAATTAGCTTTACATTTTTTAAACCAAGTTGTTTGATTATATCTTTTACAACTTCGGGAGTTGCAGTTGCAGTAAATGCAGAAATATTTTTTAGTCCGATAAACTCAATAAAGTCTTTAAGCTTGGCGTAACTTGGGCGAAAATTATGTCCCCATTCACTTATACAATGAGCTTCATCAATAAAAAGAAATTGCGGATTAAGATTTTTTAGCCGGAGTGCAAAATCAGTATTTTCAAGTCTTTCTGGTGCTACGTAAACCAGTTTTATTTTTCCATACGCAATGTCTTGAAGTACTTTTTCAGTTTCAATAAAACTTTGAGTGCTATTTATGAATGCGGCTACTTCGCTTGTTTTGTTAAGCGAATCAACCTGATCTTTCATCAAAGCTATAAGCGGTGAAATTACGATTGAATAATTATCACTTATCAATGCCGGTATTTGATAGCAAATCGATTTACCTGCACCTGTTGGAAGAATAGATAAAATATTTTTACCATTCAAAATTTCTTCAATAATCTCAAGCTGAGCAGGTCTGAAATCCTGATATCCGAAATATTTTTTTAAAGCTTCTAAAGGATTCAATTATCTTGTTTATTTATTAGGAATAAGATTTATTTAAACAATCACACTCTAAAAATACTAAAATTCTATAAAGCATTTATTTAATAATATTTACTCTTTGTTCAGCCCTGTTTTTATTGTTAATTTTGGGTGCGCAATTATAATTTATATAAGAACCAAAATGAAGAAAGTAATTGAAAAAGATTACTAAGATATTTGACACATCTATTAATATAACAACAAATAGAATGTTTAATTAACACTTAAAAATTATTGATCAACTAAAATTGATGAAACACGTAAAGGAAATTTTATGCAGGATGACAAACTTAGATTAGAGGATTTACTTGAATCATCAAAATCTGCTGAAGATTTTGATGACCGTATAAATAATGTTGCCATTATTGGCGCAGGCATTATGGGCCAGGGGATTGGACAAACTATTGCCTCGCAAGGAATAGAAGTTAAAATTGTTGAAGTTGATAATGAGCATCTTGAAAATGCTAAAGCTCAGCTTACCGAAAATATTGATCGTGAAATTAAACGCTGGGCGATGACAAACTCAGATAAAAAAGCAATCCTTAGCAGAATAAAATGGGAAACAAATCTCGAAGCACTAAAAGATTGTGAATTAGTTATCGAAGCAATTTATGAGGATTTTGATGCGAAGGTAAAAGTTTTTCAGCAGCTTGATAAGATTGTTCAACCTAATGCGATCTTCGTTTCCAACACATCAACTTTAAGTTTAACAAAATTATCGGAATCAATTAAAAGATCGGATAAAGTAATCGGGATGCACTTCCTTAATCCTGTTCCCAAAATACCGATGGTTGAACTTATCAAAAGTCTTCACACTTCAAACGAAACTGTAAAGAAAGTAAAAGAATTCGCATCAAGGATTGGCAAAACTCCTGTTGAGGTTTATGAGTATCCGGGATTTATTACAACCCGTGCTATCGTCCCTTTAATTAATGAAGCAATGCATATTTTACTTGAAGGCATTGCCACTGCAAAAGATATTGATACAGCACTTAAACTTGGTTATAATTTTCAATATGGTCCATTAGAAATGGCTGATGCAATGGGCTTAGACGAAGTTTTAACCTGGATGGAAACTTTGTGGAATACACTTGGTGAACCCCGTTACAGACCCAATCCTATGCTAAGGAAACTTGTACGGGAAAGAAAATTAGGTAAAAAAACAGGCGAAGGTATCTTTAAATACGATGAACATGGTAATAAGATAGATTAAAATTTTTTTAATAAATTTTTTAGTAATATGGAATTAATTTTATGAAAGTACTTGTATTAAACTCAGGAAGCTCATCTATCAAATATCAATTTATAGATACAGATAAAAAGCTTGCA
Organism: Ignavibacteriaceae bacterium; assembly: GCA_036796535.1. GTDB lineage: Bacteria > Bacteroidota > Ignavibacteria > Ignavibacteriales > Ignavibacteriaceae > IGN3. The sequence goes on along the minus strand of DAIRCT010000059.1, from coordinate 13,380 downwards.
TTAGCTAAAGGATTGGTTGATAGAATCGGAATGACTGGCGCAGTTCTTTCTCATCAGAGGTATGATGATGAGAAAATAAAAATTGTTGGCGAAATTTTAGATCATCAAATTGCAGTGGAGTATGTGCTTGGTGTAATGCTAAGTAAAAACCATGGTGTAATTAGCGATAAGAAAGAAATTGATGCTGTCGGACACAGAGTAGTTCACGGTGGTGAAACTTTTTCCGGTTCAGTTTTGATAACCAACGAAGTTGTTAAAGTTCTGCAGGACAATATTGAACTGGCACCGCTTCACAATCCGCCAAACATAAAAGGTATTCAGGCATGTCAAAGAATTTTACCCGATACACCGCAGTGCGGAGTTTTTGATACAGCGTTTCATTCGCATATGCCTCCTAGTTCATATCTATATGGAATTCCTTATGAGCTATATAAAAAGTATAAAATAAGAAGATATGGATTTCATGGTACTTCGCATCTATTCGTTTCCACAAGAGCTGCATCTATCTTAAATAAAGATATAAAAGATTTAAAACTTATTACGGCTCATCTTGGAAACGGCTGCAGTATGGCAGCTGTTAAAAATGGTGTTTCGATAGATACTACGATGGGATTTACTCCGCTTGAAGGATTGCTAATGGGTACCAGAAGCGGTGATCTTGATCCATCATTAATTTTATATATAATGGGCAAAGAAGATCTTACACTTAATGAAGCATCTACATTATTAAATAAACACAGCGGACTAATTGGAATTAGCGGCGAAAGCAGTGATATGCGTGAAATTATTGCCGCTGTAAAAGATAACCAGCAGCGTTCAAAGTGGGCGTTTGAAATTTTTTGCTATCGTATAAAAAAATATGTGGGAGCTTATGCCGCCGCTATGGGTGGACTTGATGGTTTAATTTTCACCGGAGGTATTGGCGAAAATTCTTCTGAAGTTAGAGAAGCAGTTTGTAAAGATCTTAAGTTTTTGGGAATTGAACTTGATGAACTAAAAAATAAAAACGCCGATGAAATGATTTCTAAAGATAATTCTAAAGTTGCTGTTATGAGAATTCCAACTAATGAAGAGTTAGTTATTGCACTTGATACTGCAAAGATAGTTTCAGAATTGAAAAATTAAATAATAGAGATTTATCATGGAACTTGGATTAAAAGGAAAGGTAGTTTTAATTACTGCTTCCAGCACAGGAATCGGAAAAGCAGTTTCACAAGCATTTGCGGAAGAGGGATGTAATATTGCAATTTGTTCCCGCACTAAAGAAAAATTAATTGAAACATCTCGTGAAATAAAAAACAAATATAACATCGAACCATTCTGGGGCGTTTGCGATTTGAATCATCAAAAGGATATTGAAAATTTTTATGATGCTGTGAAAAATCAATTTGGCAAGGTTGATGTACTTGTTAACAATTGTGGTGGTCCCGTCCCCGGATTTTTTAAAGATCTTACCGAAGATGATTGGAACAATGCTTTCAAGCAGGTGCTTATGAGTGTTGTAAGATTCAGCCATCTTGTTTTACCTGCAATGATTGAACAGGAATGGGGAAGGATAATTAATATCACATCTGTTGCGGTAAAACAGCCGGTGCATAATTTAATGCTATCAAATTCTTTGCGTGCAGGCGTAACCGGATTTGCAAAATCACTCAGCAATGAATTGGGAAGTAAAAATATTACTGTTAACAATGTTGCGCCCGGTTATACTTTAACTCACAGACTATATGAATTAGCTGTAAATCGTGCAAAGACATCCGGTAAATCCCATGAAGAAATTCTATCGGAGATGGCAAAAGACGTTCCGATGAATAGACTGGGTGGCCCAGAAGAGATTGCAGCCGCTGTTGTATTTCTTGCATCACAAAAAGCAAGTTACATTACCGGTACAACAATACAAGTTGATGGTGGATCAACCAAAGCAATTTTCTAAATTTTAATTTCATATCCTCATAAACAGCATTTACCATTCGGCAGGCAGAGATAAAATGAAAACACAAATTGAGGTTATGGTTCGTCCGGAAGAAATTAATCTTCCCGATATACTTCCCCAAAAAGCAGCTAAGTTTCTTAACATTGATGTTAATAAAATCTCTGCCGTCATTCCACAAAAAAAATCAATTGATGCCAGAAGTAAATATCCTGTGTTCAGATTTTTAGTTGATGTTTACGTAGATGAAAATCCCGTGCAAAAAAAATTACACATATCCTACAATCCAGTAGCCGGAGATAAAAAAGTTTTAGTTATTGGTTTTGGTCCTGCTGGAATGTTTGCTGCGTTAAAATTGATAGAATTAGGAATCAAACCAATTATAATTGAAAGAGGTAAGGATGTTCAATCCAGACGACGAGATATACGTGCAATTCAGCAGGAGCAGATTGTAAATCCTGATTCCAATTATTGTTTTGGCGAAGGTGGTGCGGGTGCTTACAGTGATGGCAAACTTTATACTCGTGCAACTAAACGCGGTAATGTAAAAAAAATTCTTGAGATACTTGTCCGGTTTGGAGCATCAGAAGAAATACTGATTGATACACATCCGCATATTGGTTCAAACAGACTTCCTAAAATTGTGGCTGCAATGCGGGAAACAATTTTAAACAATGGTGGAGAAATTCACTTCAACTCCAAAGTAACAGATTTTATTATTAAAGAAAATAAAATTCTTGGAGTAAAAGTAAATGAGCAAGAAGATATTTTAAGTGATGCAGTAATTCTCGCTACAGGACATTCTGCAAGAGATATATTTTATTTGCTTCATAAAAAAAATATTTTGATTGAGCCCAAATCATTTGCAATGGGCCTTAGAATTGAGCATCCGCAGGCATTGATAGATGAAATTCAATATCACTCCAAATTTAAAATTGATAATCTTCCTGCAGCAAGTTATTCTTTAGCTTGTAACATTGAGGGTAAAGGTGTTTATTCATTCTGCATGTGTCCGGGCGGAATTATAGTTCCATCTGCAACAGCACCGGAAGAAATTGTTGTTAATGGAATGTCCGTATCAAAAAGAAATTCTCCGTTTGCAAACTCCGGTTTTGTTGTTGAAGTGAATGAAAATGAATGGAAAAATTTTAAAAATGATTATCCTTTTGCAGGATTAAAACTTCAACAGGAACTTGAACAGCATGCATTTAGTCTTGCAAATAAAACTCAAAGAGCTCCTGCCCAAAGAGTAACAGATTTTGTCGCCGGTAAATTTTCCGGTTCGCTTCCGAAAACTTCATACATACCAGGTTTAACTTCCGTTGAGCTTAATAAAGAACTTCCGCAATTTATAACATCACGATTAAAAGCCGCATTAAAATTATTCGATAAAAAAATGCCCGGTTATTATTCCGATGAAGCAATTTTAGTTGGAGTAGAATCAAGGACAAGCTCACCAATCAGGATTCCACGTGATAAAGAAACCTTGATGCACATTCAGATTTCAGGTTTATTTCCCTGCGGCGAAGGTGCAGGTTATGCTGGCGGAATAGTATCCGCCGCGATAGATGGTGATAACTCTGCAAAGGCAGTAAATGAATACCTTAGTTAGTCACCTTACGCAAATCAGTGAAACCTTCGAGGTTTAGCTAAAAATGTAGTTAAAATAATAGAAAAATTCTTAATTATTTCAGAAAACCTCGAAGGTTTTTATCAAATGTGCGTAACATAAGTTAGTTAAAATTATCTTCTAAAAACCCTAACTCTCGGTTTTATTTGCTTTAACTTTTACATCAAAAGTTTTGGCCAATTTATTTTCAGAAAGCTGTAAATCAACTTTAACACCTTTTTTTTGAAGTCGAAAATCAGAAGTACTTACTGTATCAATTGCGAATCCGTTGGTTAAAGAATTTGAGATAAATGAATCTACAATGGAACGCGCTTCTGCCTGCGTGTCGTAAGATTTTGTTGCCTCTGCCTGATAGACACCCGATTGATCTGATACAAAAATCATACTGCTTGTTTTATTTTTATAAAACATACAAATCATATCAGGATTGCTCTCATCTTTATGCACTGGCGCCCCATATTTTTTGATCACTTCATTTCTGGATTTCCCAATTAAATTGTGAACTTCCATGTTTTGTGTAAATCCAATTGAAGGAAGTAAAAACAATATCACAATGATAATAAGAAACATATTTTGTGTTTTCATACTTATCTCCCTAATAAAATATTTGCACATGTCCGATTATAAATATTGATTTGAATAAAAAATAAACAAACGTCTTGCGATTGAAGTAAGAAGGAAGAGTCTATTTGAATTGATTCACTGTGCATTTCAGCTACTCAGCTAAAATTTACAAGTGAATTTTACTATGCCGGAAACAAAAAGTCAATGCTATCAATAAAATTATATCGATAGCATTCGATTATAAAATATTTAGCAGGATTTATTTCAGCAAAATCATCTTACGGGATTGAATGAAATTTCCAGCCGATAATTTATAAAAATAAATTCCCGAGGAGATATCTTTATTTAGAGTATTAGTATTAAACTCAACTTCATATATCCCTGCAGGTTTATATTCATCCACAAGTCTTGCTAATTCATTACCCAGCACATCATAGACTATTAATGTTTGATGACTGCCGACTGATGATTGCCAACTAATTTTTGTATTTGGATTAAATGGATTTGGGTAATTCTGATAAAGTTGAAAATTATTTAAAACTTTTTGACCTTCTACAAATGTTGTTGAAGGTATTAATCGATAAATCTTTCCATCGAATGAAACCAAATAAAGCTCATTACTTTCATCAACTCCAAAAGAGGTGATTGATCCCGCGGCAGTTGTTATTTCAGTATTAACCGCAGGATTAATGCCATCATAACTCAAAGCCCAAACTTTTTTTGTTACATAATCGCCGTAAATATATTTTCCATAAAGCTCAGGAACATTTTGCCCGCGATATACATATCCACCTGTTATTGAAAATCCAACGGTGTGTGAATATTCCCAAATTGGAGCTTCATAAATTCCGTTGCATCCTGTTGTGTTATAAGCATGTAATCCTTCATAACATCGCCATCCATAATTTTTCCCTCTACTTATTAAATCAACTTCTTCCCAATTACCCTGTCCCACATCACCGCACCATAAAAACCCTGTAACAGGATCAAAACTAAATCTCCAAGGATTTCTTAAACCCCACGCATAAATTTCTTTTTTGATATTTGCATTCGTGCTATCAGCAAATGGATTTGAATTGGGTATACCATAATTAAGTGGAGCTTGCGGATTGTTAACATCAATTCTTAAAATTTTTCCCAAATAGTTGGAAATATTTTGAGCGTTATTATCCGGATCGCCACCCGAGCCGCCATCTCCCGCACCGATGTACAAATATCCATCTGCACCAAACGCCACACAACCGCCATTATGATTTGAGTATGGTTGATTGAATGTGAGAAGAATTTGTTCTGAATTTTTTTCTGCAGAATCTGGATTTGAAGTGGAAACTTTAAATCGCGAAATAACTGTTCTAAGTGGATTTGTGGCTGTGTAGTTTACGTAAAAGTATCCATTGTTTTTAAAATCTGGATGAAATGCCAAACCAAGTAATCCGGTTTCACCACCTGAAGTAACACGATCGGTGATATCTAAAAAAGTTTTTGTTGTATTGATATTTTTCTGATTTGGAAATACTTTAATTTTTCCTGCTTGTTCTACTACAAATATCCTGTTTGATCCATCACCGGCATGTTGCAAATCAAGTGCATTAGTAAAGGTTAAATTTGGGAAAGCTACTTCGAAGTTGTATTGCGCTTTTGTTGAAACTGAGAATAACAGTATAATAATAATTACAAACTTATAAAGCTTGATCATGGTTTTGCCTCCTTGATGCGTGATAAATTAATTATTTGGTCTTTTTCTTTTTATGAACTTTCTCTTTCTTGTCCAACTTTTTAACTTTAATTTTTTTTACAGATTTTATTTTTGTATAAGATAAAAGCTTATCAACTTTATATTCACTTTTAGATATTCTGCCGATAATATCTAAATATATTTTGTAATAATATTTAAGTCTTTCAGAAAAATATTTTATGGATGATTCCTTTTTACCAATACCTGACTCACATTTATTTATCAATGTTAAAACAAAAACCCATCTAATATATTCTTCAATCCGTTCTTTATTAAAATATTTTTCGTTCAAATAATCATGAACCTGAAGAAAAGTTGTAATAGATTCTGATTTAAAAATCTCAGAAAGATAATCAGAAAGTAAATCTGATTTAGTATCTCTATTTGTTTTAGCAGGAGAAGAACCTTTCTCATCAGGTAATAATTTAGAAGAATACAGAGCTTTACTTAATTCATAGTATTTACCGATATCATCATATCTGAGAAAACCTGAGATTTCAAAGAAAGGTTTCCAAAGAATAAATTTATCATAAACATTTTTATCTAAATCCTTTTGATCCGGCAAATTTAAAACTCTGAATAAGATTGTATTAACTAAAAGAAAAGATAAATCTTTCTTTCTTTTAATCTCCACATCAGAAAAAAGTAATAATTTTAACTGCTCAATCCATTTAGTGGTTTTTTTAGCAGATGAAATCTCATAAAATGATTTATTAAAATCTAATATAGCAGAAATTTCAGTTGTAATGTTTTCCAGCAATTCTTCTGCTGATATTTTTAGTGCATTAATTTTATTAAGATCTTTATAAATCCTAAAAATTTCTTCATCAATCTCTGGTAATTCAACCTCATCATTATTGTTAAAATCCAGTGCAAGCAAAATTCTGCTGAACTTTATCGAGGTGAAAAAATGTGTGAGAGAATTGTGGAATGGAGCAAGATTCATTTCGTTAATTGCTCTTTCTATTGAATCTACACCGCGTCCATTTAACTGATCATGAAGCATTTTATATCTTCCATCAGAATCGAAAACTTCTCTAAAGTCTAACAAGACTTTTCTTTGATAGCCCATTAAGTGAAATGAAAATCCGGATGAGCTTATTTCCGAACCGGAAACGATAAACTCAAGTTGCGTAACATAATCCTTAAAGATATAATAAAAGCCGTAACCGGAATTTATGCCTAATGCTTTATCAATCGTTGTAGTGTGCGTTTGTCCTTCTTCGCCGTAAGCGCGTTCACAGGAATAATTTATTGTTCCAAATGCTTCTGCAAAAGCGTTATTATAAATAACTAATGAAACTTCATTGCCGCTTCTGTTGGTAAATGCAAAAACATTTTCGTTGCTATTTCCATGCTGATCTATAAAATCATAAAACTCAAAATTATCAACCTGACTGTACAAATATCTTTTTTTGGTAAGAGGAAAAATTTCTTTTTCATGTCGTGCAACAAGATTATCATCAATAAATTCCTCATAATATGATCGTTTATATTCCATCCCGTACTTTTCAGAAAATCCTTCAATCTGACCGTGAGCAAACATTGGTAAACCGGGCAGTGTGATTAGCATAGTTGCAACACCAAAATATTTATCGCCTTTTCCAAACTGATTTATCGCAGTCTCTTCATCAGGATTACTCATAAAATTTACATAGCGTTTTAAAATTTCAGGATTAAAGGCAAGAGTATTTTTGATAAGCAATCTGTACTTCTCATTCTCTTCCTTCATAAACATATGCATAAACGCACTGTTGTAAACGCGATGCATTCCGAGTGTTCGTACAAAATATCCTTCCATCAACCAGAATGCTTCTGCAAGTAAAAGTGTGTTCGGCATTTCAGCATTAATTCTATCAACAACTTCACGCCAGAATTCCTTTGGCATAATGGCATCAAATTGAGAGCGCGTCATTGCGTAATCTGCGCGTGAAGGAATTGCACCGCCCGAACCGGGAATAGGAAACCACAATCTTTGAAAATGTTTTTTAGCAAGAGTCATTGCAGCATCAAATCTTATGATAGGAGTTTTGCGTGCAACATGCATAATAGTTTGAATAAGAGATTCTCGTACTTCAGCTTTCATCAAATCTAACTGCGCAGTGTCATTCCAGGGCATATTTGTTCCATCGTTGCCATGATAAATGTAAATGCGATCTCCGGTATATTTATCTAGTCTTTCAAACACAACTGCCGCATCTGTTTTGGAATAATATTGATCTTCAATTCTTATTTCAACACGGTCATCATCAGATAAATTTGGTCCGTTAAATTTATAATTTGGATATGGAGGTACTTTATTCTGAATAAAATACTCTGGTTTTTCTATAACCCACTTTGAATAAATCCCCATATGATTAGGAACCATATCACTTGAAAGTCTTATTCCTCTTTGCCAGGCACGTGCTTTTAAATTTTCAAATGCCGGTTCGCCGCCAAGCTCATTTGCAATCACATAATCATAAAGAGAATACGCTGAAGAAGCCGCTTCAGGATTTCCCATCATTTGTTTTATTTTTCTTGATGCAGAACTTCTTTCCCAGATTCCAATTAACCATAAAGCAGTAAAATTCCAGCGGGCTAGTGTATCAAGCTCTGCATCTGGAATCTGATCCAGAGTTTTAATTTCTCTACCATATTTTTTAGTAAGCTGATGTAACCAAACAAAAGCGTTTTTAGCAATCATCACAACCCGCGGCATCCAATCTATATCCTCAGTAAAACGTTTTGTTTCCAGTTGATAATATTCATATTCTTCCGGCGAAAGCTTTTTACCCGCAGCTAACTTGGCTCTTAATAAATCAAAATATTTTTGATCGGCTTCATAAGAGGGAACAGGCGGAGTACCTTTTTCACCACCGCCATGCTGTACAAATAATTTAAAGTCTTCTCTGATAAGATCTTTACCCCTGAGAAGTTTATTTAAAATATCTTCATCAATAAAGGTATTCCAGTTTGTACGTATAAAATCAAGTTGTTCTTCAATGTTGTAAGGACTTTGAATGATGGGACGGCGAAGAAATGAAATTAAATTAAAGCCGCCAATCCTGGGTGCACTTTCAAAAAATAATTCCGTTTGCTCGATTACTTCTTTGTACTTTGTTTCCTTAGCTAGTTTTTCATCTGTATAAAGTTCTTTTAATTGATGCGTAGCGGGATTGATATTTTCAAGATTTAGAATGATAAGTTCTTCGAGAATAATCTCACGGTTATTTTTATCCTCAGTTTTTCCGTTAAGGTAATCGTTAGCTTTAATTTTGTTTTGATAAACCGGAAGCGGCGGAAATTCTTCTATAAATTTCAAAAGTGTTTTATCTAACTCTTCTTCAGTAAGATTATTTTTTAGATAATCAATCCCATCTTGCAATACACCTTTTTTGTTATCCTCTTCATATTTACGAAAGAGCAAGTGAAAAATTTCGTGAAGTAAACCAAGAGCATTTATTTGTCCTGCTGTAACCTGCTGATCAAATTTACCTTCGGCTCTTCGCACGACATTTATTTTATCTGAAAGAAGTCTTGCAGTTTTAAAATCTGAAATTACAAGATTACCTTGAAGAGCAAAAAGATTTTCCTCAATCTTGTATTTGATTCTTGAGTCTTTTGAAACATGGAAATGATAAGTAATCATAAAGTTTAACTATGGATTAAAATTTGAACAGAACTACAATGATTTGATATGAAATATAATAAAATATAAGTATAAAAATGTTTTTGCTTTTGTAGGGATCGGACTCCCGTCCGATCCGCCTGAGATTTACAGCACGGAATGGAAAGCCCGTCTGCCGGCGAGGCAGAGAGTCCGTTCCCTACAAAAGAAAATCAAGAATGATAGGCAATACTTGAACCAATCCAGGTTTTGTTCTTATTAAAATCAACTCCCATCAACTTTCAGATGCTTTTGTGGATAAGACTATTTACAATTTAAATACAAACCCAGTTCCTCAAAGGAACTGGGTTTGTTGAACAATTATGGATGATAGGCAATATTTGAACCAATCCAGGTTTTGTTCTTATTAAAATCAACTCCCATCAACTTTCAGATGCTTTTGTGGATAAGACTATTTACAATTTAAATACAAACCCAGTTCCTCAAAGGAACTGGGTTTGTTGAATAATTATGGATGATAAGCAATACTTGAACCAATCCAGGTTTTGTTTTTGTTAAAATCCACACCCATCATATTACCTTTGCTCGTGCGGATAAGATTGTTTACAAGTGTTGGTTTGTTATTTTTATCTTCCCATAGAAACATCATACGGATTTCGACTTTTGAAAAACCTTCCGGAGTTTCAATTAAAGGAGCGTACTCAACCTTTTGCTGAAGAATGTAATTACTTTTGTTTTCTATTGTATCAAGCTTCTCTTTAGTTACTTCAACATCAACTCCAAGTCCTGCAAAAGAAAAAAGAGGTTTTAAAACAAAATCATTTAAGTTTTCCGGATACTTTTCAATTTCGTTTAAGTAATAACATTCAGGAACATATTTACCTTTTAACAGCGGCAAAGAAAATTTACTTATCTTAAAAAACCAATTTGGATGACCGGCCCATTCTGCATCTATCTCATCCTTAAAATCAAAATCAAAGTGTAATTTTTTTCTTTCAAGCTCATCAAAAATTACACGATTATAGATTCGTTTAATTTCAATATCTCTTCCATCTTTTTGGTAAAATAATTTTTTCCCTCGTTTTTTTATTTTGGATAAACAGACAGTAGATATTCCTGTTAACTCTTCTGTTGCGGCAAAATCAATTCTTGTTTTTTGTTTCTCCGGTTCGATTTCGAGCAGTATAACATTTTCAGGATCGTGATTTCCTAAAATAGTTTTGGTAAAAAGCGACTGATAGGAAAGTTTGTTCAATCCACTAAAGTAACTATTAAATCCAACAGGAATATCAAAATGTTTTCTTATAGCTGAATCTAAATAAACCTGATAACCGTACAGCGATGGAAATGCCTGAAGCTCGATCAGTTTAGGGAAAAACATTTCTTCATTTTTTGAAATCGCAAAATCCAATTGTAAAAAAGGCGGATGTACAAAATCATTTGGAACTTTTAAGTTTGATGGAATTGCTGCTTCAGATTTTTTTAAAAATTCTTCATTCTGAAGTTGAACTATCACATCATCACAAGCTTTAATCAACTCACCGGTTAATTCTTTGGATAGGAAAAGGGGAGTTTCACAAACACGAAAATCAGTTGGATATTTTAAAACAGAATTCAGATCATTTAAAAATTCTTCATAAATTTTTTCCGAGAATTCCGAATTAAATTTTTTTCTGATCTCGGGAATCATCCACTCACCTTAGCTGAAACAAGTTTATCGATAGCTTCATTAAGAAAAGTTGGCAGAACAGTTTTTCTCGTCAATTTTATTTTATCAGGATGCTCAAGGAAGCCAATCATTTCCCAATATTTCTCTTCATTGTACCTGTCGATAATAAATTTTTTTCTTTCATCTTGTTTGAAATGGTATAGCATAGATTCAGGATCAGCTTCGGGATGGAATTGTGTACCAATAATTTCATCAGAAATTCTTATTGCAGTTATGGCAGGATTATTTTTGTTTTCCTCTTCAGGAATTTCCCACGAGAGAATTTTGGCTCCAAATTGGTCAATCATTTTTTGATTTGGATTTACAACTTGCCATGCTCTTATATCTGCTGCATAAAAAGGATTAGTAAGATTTTTTAAGATTGGATCCTTTTTGCCATCTTCAGTTTTTTCAAATGGCATTACTCCAAATGAATTTATAAATCGTTTATTAACTTCTCCGAACTGAAAATATCTTGCCATCATCTGAAAGGAATGACAAATGAAGAAAATATATTTTCTGTCATCAGGATTATTCTGATTATGATTCCAGATATTATCCAACAATGTAAAATAATCTTTATCCCATTTTTGATTTTCACCTTCAAAAGGGCTTCCGGGTCCACCGGAGGAAATAAAAATATTATAACTTAGATCAGGAATATCGTCTTTGTAGCGGGTTTCAAAAACATTGTATTGTAAATCGATGTTAGGATTATTTTTACCTGCATCTGTTACAATTTCCCTGATACAACGTAATCCTTCATTAGGTTCGTTATTGTAAAGATCTATTGTTGCAACTTTTATTTGTGGTTTGTTCATAAGTGTTTTTTTAAAAACTGTTAAAATAGTTTTGAATCCTTTAGTAATTTATAAACACTCGATTTAATAGGCTGTGTTAAAATTATTTGTCAACCAAAGGAACTCATCCCCAACCCCTTCTCTTAGAAAGAGAAGGGGCTTAATACATTATAATTTCAAAGTCCCTCTCTTTTTAAGAGAGGGATTTAGGGTGAGTTTTCTCCTTACAATTGAATTTTCACACAGCTTCTTAAGTCGGGTGTTGATTGTAAAGTTTTGATTGAAGAATTGTTTTAACGGTTTTACTTCAATACTATTTATAATTTTAATCCGTAATGAGTTTCTTCTATAATGAAATCAACAACTTTTAGTATGTCTCCTGATTGTTCCCACACTGCAAGCTGTCTATCAGCACCGGTTCCCATTTCTAATATATTTTTGATGTAATTAACTTCTTCTCTTGATCCCAACTCATCAACAACATCATCAATAAAATCTAATAATTCACCAGCAAGCAATTTAAAATCAACTTCTTCCTTTTTACCGAAATCAATCAGCTTTCCGGTAATTCCATAACGAGCAGCGCGCCATTTATTTTCGGCGATCAAAGCTCTGCGATATAATCTGAAACCTAAATTTTGTTTAATCAACTTATGTAATTTTGCTACAATCGCCTGCATTACGGCAGTAAGCGCAATTGTTTCATCAACGCGCAATGGAATGTCACATATTCTAAATTCCAAAGTTTTAAATACCGGATGAACGCGAATATCCCACCAGATTTTTTTTGCATTGTCAATGCATCCGGTTTTAATTAAAAGATCAACATATTTATCATACTCAGAAACTCCATTAAAGTAATCAGGAATTCCTGTCCTTGGAAATCTGTCAAACACTTTGCTACGATAAGATTTAAATCCTGTATTTCTTCCGATCCAGAATGGTGAGTTTGTGGATAGAGCAAAAATATGCGGAAGGAAATATCTTGCTGCATTCATTATGTGAATTGCAACTTCACGGTCTTCAACTCCAACGTGAACATGCAAACCAAAAATTAAATTTGCACGGGCAACTTGCTGCATATCATCCACAATAACTTTGTAGCGCGGATGCTCAGTAATTTTCTGATCCTTCCAGTGAGAAAATGGATGCGTACCTGCAGCCGCAATTCTTAACCCATTTCTAATTGCAAGTTTTGCCAGATCAGTTCTAAGCTTGGTTACCTGTTCTCGTGCGTCATTAACATCCCGGCAAATATCAGTTCCCATTTCAACAACTGATTGATGCATTTCTGCTTTTACATTTTCAGCAAGAATCATTTTGCCATCTTCAAGAATTTGTTGGATATGAGATTTTAATTCCCGTGTAACAGGATCAACAATTTGAAATTCTTCTTCAACTCC